>NZ_JBMDIO010000049.1:0-29544 GCF_057808725.1 Novosphingobium sp. FG90 | reverse complement strand
GATGGTTGCGGGGGTAGGATTTGAACCTACGACCTTCAGGTTATGAGATAGCTACGGGGCGATTTTCACGGTCTTGGACGACTTACTCCAGCGATGGATATTGCACCATATATTTCTGTTTTTATTGATTTATTTTTGCCATCCCTTTACGATGATGAACGATCAGGAACGACGCAATTTCCTCCCGATTGATTCCGATTTGATTCCGGATGTTCCGGAAAAGCCGAGGTGGATGATGGTCAAAATCACGAAGCGTGCGGTCGATGCAGCCGCCCCTGCTGACAAGGAATTCTTCCTGTGGGATGATGAACTGAAAGGCTTTGGCCTGCGCATCTATCCCACCGGCCGAAAGATGTACCTCGCCCAGTTCCGGGCCGGCGGGCGCCTGCGGCGGGTCAATATCGGGCTTCATGGCGCCCTAACCCCTGACCAGGCCAGAACCGAGGCGATGAAGCATTTGTCGGAAGTCCGGTTGGGCGGTGATCCGGCCAGCGTCCGCGATCGCAAAAAGGCCTCGCCCACAATGAAAGAATTCGGGCAGCGCTTCCTTGACGAACATGTTGCCATCCACTGCAAGGCAACCACACAGGCCGAATACAAGCGGTCTGTTGAATTGTTCATCAATCCCAAGCTCGGGTCACATCGCCTGATCGACGTGACCCGCGCCGACATCGTCGCTCTCCACGCCTCGATGAAGGACAAGCCCTATCAAGCCAATCGTACCTTGGGCGTATTGTCTGTCATGTTCACGATCGCCAACGACTGGGAAGTGTTGACTGACGGAACCAACCCCTGCTGGAAGGTCAAGCGATACAAGGAAGTGAAGCGCGAGCGTTATTTGACGGAAGATGAGCTCGCGCGCCTGGGACAGGTTTTACGTGACGCGACCAGCGAACCTGAAGCCGTCAACTGCATTCGCCTCCTGCTGCTCACCGGATGCCGCCTCGGCGAGATCCAGACGCTCAAATGGGAGTATGTCGATCGCAAGGCAGGCGTCCTGCGACTGCCGGATTCGAAGACAGGCGCCAAACTCGTGCCGGTGGGCGATTCCGTGTTCGAGGTCCTGGATGGCATCAAGAAAATCGACAAGAACCCTTATGTCATCACAGGCTATGTCGAGGGGCGGCATTTGACCGACATGCAGCACCCTTGGCGACGCATCCGCAAACGAGCACGTCTGGAGGATGTACGCATTCATGATCTACGTCACAGCTTTGCTTCGGATGCGCTCGAACTCGGTGAAGACCTGACGATGATCGGCAAGCTTTTGGGCCACACCCAGGTCCAGACGACGGCCCGCTACGCTCATCTCAAAACGGCCCCAGTCAGGACGGCGGCGAACTCCGTTTCAGCTGCGATCGCGATGGCGCTCACCAAGCCTGTCCAAGCCAGCAATGATTCGGAGCAGGAAGAAGCAGCCTGACCGCCAGCGAGATATACATTTTGCGTTGGAATAGGCCCATGGCCAGCCCCGATCGCACCTCATCGAACGAGAAGGCCTGATGGCGCCTTCGGGTCACGAAAACTGAGCGTAATGATGATAGCCGATTTCCAGCGCTTTGCGCTTCGCCCCTTCATACCATTCGGTGACATTTTCGTATCGGCAGTCGATTGGATCCTCCACCTGTCCGTCGGGCTGAAGAATTGCAGGCAAATCATTGCGGCCATCATCCACGCCGTCCACCGTCCAGGGATGAAGATATCCGTCACCGCTGATTGACCAGCCCATCACTGCCTTCTTGTAATATCCGCCGACCTCGTTTTCTGATGCCCACCAAATTCCCAGCACATATGTCTCTGGAGCTGCGGGGACAAAGGATTGAGGGGTCCGGACAAGGGCCCTGTCCCATTGTGCCTCGTCGATGATGATTTCTTCATCCGAGTTTCGTAAAAATATCTGTACGCTGCCGTTCCCTAAATCCTTAACCGATCCGACATCCGCGACGGCATATTGCTTCTTGTCATTTCCGGAAAAGAACACTCCCGATCACTCCCTGTTACGTTCAAAATAAGCTATCCCGATACCGCTCTACCGCCGTTGCCACACGATCGGATATTTCAGGAAACAGGAAATCCATCAACGTCCTGACGCTGTCCTCTGGCTGAAACACCGGATCGTCGCGCTTGATACGACTGAATATCCCTTCGGCTCCCTTCAGTCTCTCACGCCATTTGCCGCTGCTATCCTGTTTGTTCAGAAGATCGACATGACCGTAAGCATCGACCGCGCTATAAAAAGCGATGAACAGACTTGGATAAGCCTCCGCGACCTGATGCGCGACCTGCACCAGCTTGGAGAATTTGTAACCCACCGGCTTTCCATCCCGCGCACTGTAGAGCGCGGATAGCATGACTCGCGTGGCTTCGTGGCTGTCGGGAAATTCGGGCAGATCTATCCCCCGACGTTCATATCGTTCCCGCAATTGCTCCCAGGTCGCACGATTTTCCGGCGTGTGGCGAAACGATCGGCCATGCTCCATCCAGAATTCGTGGAGGTCGGCCTGATCGATACGTATCGCCATGACCTTGGCATCATCGGCCTCCTTCTGGATCGCTGCGCGCAATCCGGCCTCGGCTGCCTGAAAGTCGAACAGGAAAAGCCGCTGCCCCTCCCGGTCCTGCGTAAGGTCAGCGAAGGCCACCACCTTCTCTTCCCAGGCATCAGTAACCTGCGCGCCGTCCCTGACCGGGATCCGATGATGGCAGCGAATGTGGAAGATGCCAGTCCGTTCGGAAAGTTCGGTCGTTTCCTCATCAACGATGAAAATATTGGAATTGTTGGAATAGAGCAGATCGTCTGTGGTGAGACGTCGATAGCCGGCATCGAAAGACCCAAACACCCAGACCAGCAGACCTCCCTCACTTCGATAGAAGGAGCGGCGCCCGGCGACTACGCTGAGGAAGGTCGTGGAAAGTTGCACCTCGAACGCGATCTTGCCTTGCGGATGTGCGGCCTGAACATCCGGCCGCCGGAAGCGCCTCGAATCGGTGCCTTTCCAGTTCCGTTCAACCGCAATGTCAGAAAAGACAATATCCGCCCTCAGGCTGCGCTCAATCAGGCTCTTGATATGTTTGTGCGGCGCGCTCTCGCGCAGGCCATGATATTTCCGCGCCGTGATCTCTTCCGCCGTCAGTGCCGATCGGGTTTTTGCGGAACAGGATTCGTCTTCCTCCGATCGATGCCGAAAGAAAAACCGCTTATCCGGCGTCGACACAAGATAGACGGGCGTGAGGCATTCCGAGCAAAGGTAGCGCGGACTGCCGCTGTTCATACGCTCCACGATCTGGACCCGGTTGTCGACCAGATCCTGATAGAACTGGCCGCCTATGACGGCCTTGGCGTTCGGAATCTCGCCGAGGTCAAGATCGATGACCTGATCGATCTGCGCATCCTCGACAGGCGTCGCATAGTCATAGCCCTCTACCGTCACGTTGTTCAGCCGCATAACGACAAACTATCATCAGGCGCCCTCAGAACAAGTCAGGAACGATAGCGCTGTTGGAATTCGGTGATGACTGAATCGCTGGCCGATGTGCCATGCGCCGGTTAGAGATTTTCGTGCCTAGGTTTGGGCGATCATGAGCGTAGTGCAACAGGATAGCCACCATCATCGGCATCAGCACCACAGACTTGCTCTCGTACAGGGCTCTCGCGGCCTCCCCGCGGGTTCGGAGTCCCTGCTAAAACCCCGTCATGCCCTGACACGGATACGTTGACGCAGGCGTTCGTACAGCGGCACTTCGGCTTCGTGCGAAATTTCAACGGTCACAGCGAAGGCCTGCTGGCCCTCGTCACCAGCCCAGCCACCGGCACATCGCACCACGAGATAGTAATTGTCGCCATAGCCCCTGATATTGCGTGAGAAGCTGACACTGGCACATTGCAGGCTCGATTTTTCCCGAACCGTCGAACTGGGCAGCAGCTTGCAGTTGTAGCGAGCTTCCATCTCAGGGAACGGCGCTTCATCGGCTGTACGCCGCCGGAAATGCTCGAAGATCATGTCGGGGTCGCAGCCCCTGATGAGCCGGAAGCCCATCGATACGCCATTATAATCGAGCCGGCTGTGGCGCACAGGCGGATCAAAAGCCAGGCTCACACGGATGGTGCGGCGGCCCCGTTCAGTCTGGAACAGCTCCGGGATCGGGATCTGGTAGACCGCGAAATGGTCGATCGCGAGCTCATCCTCGGCATAGAGGATCACCCGCGAATCGTCGGAAAAGGCGGCCCGTTCCGCATCGACCCGTCCATGACCGAACAGCGCTCGACCAGCGGTATCTCCCAGGAGAGCCAGGCGACGAACGCTCTCGGGCGGAGCGACCGCGCTAGTGGCGAGCAGGGCGCGAACGAGGTTGGCAGATGCGTCGGGAAAGCGCGCCAGGATCTGGCTTGCCTTGAACGCAACGAGAGGCGCGGCATGGGATGTGCCCGATCGCGCCGCGAAGAGCCGGTCGACAGGACGGTAGTGGAGCGACATCACGCCGGCTTCGGGCCGTACTTCGCCGCCCTGGAGGGAGGCGGTGGGGCCATCGTAGATCAGCGTACCGCCAATGTCGGTAAAGTCGGGTTTGATCGCACCGCGCACGCCAGGACCAGCGCGCGAGAATGGCGAGGGCTCAAACGCTTCGGTGATCGGACGCACCCCGACATTGTCCTGAGCGCGGGTGCTAAGACCATTGCTATGCGCGACGGAACCAACAGTGACGATGTTCATGCCGCCGGCCGGTTCGCACAGCCGGTTCTCCGGCTCCATGAGGTAGCCTGGATAGTCGGTGACTGACTCTTCGATGCGCATTCCGCGCCGTGGCTGACGGTTGCCGGCCGCGACGATGATGACGATATCCAGTTCGCGGACCAGTTCATCGAGCGTCTGCGCCCAGGGACCAACCTTGCCGCCTTCGACGACCTTGGTGCGATCACCGAGCGAAATGACAAAAATCCGGCAACCGAATTGCTCATGAAGCCCGGTGATCGCCTCGCGCATCAGCTTTGGCGTGAGACGCCGGTTGGGGAAATTGCCGGTGTGGTCGATCACCTTGGCTGAACACAGGCGCGCGTGCCGGACCAGTTCTCCAGCACCCAATTGCGCGCGCAGATCGCCGAAGGTCGCGATACCCCCGACAAAGGTTCCATGCCCATGGTCATCGGCTGTACCCAGCGTATCCGGCACGGCGATCGACCCGACGATGATATCCTCGATCAAAGGATGGTCATTGATCCCGCTGTCGATGATCCCGATGAGCGGCGCATTCTCGTCGAGATCCTCCACATCCGGCACATCGCCCAGCGCATCGTCGATGTGTTGTGCCGCGAGCAGATCCGGCTCGGGAGGCAGATCGACCTCGGCGATTTCCTCAATTGACAGAAGGGTGCGCGCAATTGCGCCATCGCACTGAAGCCGGACGAGCGTGAGATTGGGACCAATATGCCGGTCGAGCTCCTCGGCGCCCCGCGCCTCTGCATAGCGAACGATGTCGTCGATCTTGCGCTCGCGCAAAGCCCGGGCGCCAAGATCCCAGAGCTCGATATCAACCATGTACGCCTCGCCGACCTGGAAATCATCAACATCGACCAGGCCCGCTTCGCGGGCTCGCATGCCAATGCGATCGCGCGGCGCGACTTCGGCAATCGTCTCCACATTGGCAATGAACGAAGAGAAAGCCGGGTTCTGCCGGCCAGGCTGGACGCCCTGGCCATAGGCATCGAGCTTGCGTTGGAACTCGGTCAATTCATCGTTCGAAGAGAAGAGGACGAGTGTGCGATCCTCGTCGCTCGACAGAACGGTCAGGCCGACACGATTCCATTCCTCCTCGAGCAAAGGTCCGCTCATCCGGACCCGCAGGATCAACGACGGATCGACCGCATCGGGGCGACGACGCTGCCGTTGGGCGGCTACGGCCTGACCGAGCTCCTGACCCAGGCGATCACTGTGCCCGCGCGGATTGCGCTGGGGAGGAGGCCCACCGCCACCATTCTTGCGGCGGGGCAGGCGTTCGGGCAGCCGCAACAGCTGCAGGTGATCATAACGCGCCACGCGGCGGGGGTCAGGAGGTCATTCGGTCGGCTCTGCGCCGACGGCGTCGTTCATCGGCGATGGCATGAAGGAAATCCTGCTCCCTGACCTGTTTTCGTTTGTCGATCACCGACGCCTTGATCGCCTGGATGCAGATGCGATCCAGCTCGGCATAGGAATAGCCCGAAAGCTCTCCAATATGTGTTTGCGGGTCGAAAGCCAGCGCGACATTCTTGAACTTCATCGTGAGAAAACGCGCGATCATGCGGGTTTCGGGTGGATCGAACCAGATCACCTCATCGAAGCGTCGCCAGATAGCCGGATCAAGCGATTGATCGAGATTGGTGGCTGCGACCAGAAAACCCTTGGGCTCGATCCGGTCGATGAAGATCAGCAGACTGTTGACGACGCGCCGCAGCTCATTGTGCTCGCCCCCGTCCTCGCGGGCGCGGGCTAGCGCATCAAATTCGTCGAAGAAAAGGACCGTGGGCTGCTTGCGAGCGAACTCGAACAGCTTGCGGACATTGGTCGCGGTCTCGCCCAGATAGGAGGAGATCAGGCGGTCAAGCTTGACGATGTAGAGCGGCATGCCGAGCTCGGCTGCAAATATCTCCGCGCAGAGCGTCTTGCCGCAGCCCGGAGGGCCGCAAAACAACAGCTTGGAACGAACAGGCAAGCCGCGACGACGGACATCATCGGCCCGCCGAAACTCCCGCAGAAGATCGAGGAAAATGCGGATATTCTCACTCGACAGGATGATATCCTGCTTGTTGTGCGTCGGCTCCACCAGTTCGATGAAGTCGCCTGCGGCTTCAGGGAAAGGAATGAGCGGCGCCAGCGCCTTGGGTTTAGTCGGGCGCGATGGCGCGGCATCAAGTGAACGGCGGAGGGAGCGCGCGAGTACGCGATTGTTTTTCTTCTCTTCCTCACTGATGATCTGCTCGGCAACGGCACGGAACTCCTCATCCTTGCCGTAGCTGGCCAGCAATTTCTTCATCAGTTCACCGCGCGCCATGGGTCCGTATAAGCCTTTCCTTGTGCCGCAAGCATAGCCGGATTTCCTGAATCTGCCATGATTTCCTGCATCGGAACATGATAAATCCCGACTACGAAAGGCCGCCACGCCGGGGGAAGCGTGACGGCCTTTCCCGCATGCGGCGGGCGGTCCAAGGGTTTGTGGCTCTGCTAGCCCCGCGGATCAGCGCGAGACCGTGGCCGTGCTCGTGGCCGTGCTCGTGGCCGCACCCCGGACCGCCGACGCGCTGATACTGTTGCCGAAAAGGTAGATCCGGCTTTTCGTTGCCATCGTGCAGGCCAGACTGACGGCCAGGGCCGTAACGTGCGACGGAGGCATCTGGCCGTTCTAGACACTGAGCCTTCCGATGACAATCATGCCCCGTCTCCATCGGCCAGCCCGCTGCCGATCGGTCCCTTCCTCTGACCTCCGAAGCCTTCGCCGGCATCGGTCGCGTGGCCGTCACCGAGAGAAGATTGGCGTCGGCGCTATTGGCCGTGGCCACCATCAGCACCGCATCAAGCGACAGACCTAACGAATGATGTTTTATACATCTATATTAAAGATCATATTTGATTTTTGGCGATCTAAAATCTAGTTATAGCAGATGGTCGGTCTCCCTGCCTTTCTGACGCGCGCGATCTGCATTGCTGCCTGGTCATGACCGACGCTGCGGGCGATCTGCCAGACCTCGACATGGATCTGTTCTACGACGTCGTCTTCGCCATGGGGTTCGACCGACCTGAGCCAGGCTTCTCCCGTCAGCAGCCATCCGCGCGCGGAGGCCACATCCCCATTGCACTCGATGCGCCGTTCGGCGAGCGTGGGCCGATGCTGTTTCGCTTCGGCGACATGCTCTCGCTCCTGTTCAACTGGTCGACGGTTCAGAGTGGCATGCGTGTCAGCGATCCCGATCATCTCCTATTCGACTATACGCGGATGATGATGGCGTTCCGGCTGTTCCGTCCCGATCCTTGCCGGATCGAAATGATCGGCTTTGGCGGCGGCTCACTGGCCAAGGCCTGCTACCGCGCCTTGCCCGATTGCGACATTAGCGTGGTGGAGATCGATCCTCAGGTGATTGCGCTGCGCGAACGGTTCCGCATCCCCGATGACGACCACAGGTTCCGGGTCATCCACGCGGATGGGGTGGAGTTCGTGTCGAAAGATCCGGGCCGTCCCGACGTGCTGCTGGTTGACGGCTTCGACAGCCGTGGCCTTCCTAAAAGCCTGAGTACGGCGCAGTTTTATTCGGCCTGCCGCGCGCGCCTGAGCCCAGATGGGCTGCTCGTCGCCAACCTGTGCAACAATTTTCTGTCCTACTCCAGGCTGCTGCGTCGGATCCGTGCCGCCTTCAACGGCCAGGCGCTCTCCGTCGTCGCGGAAAATGGCGGCAATCGCATCGTGTTCGCAAGCGCCGACCCGACCTTTCCGCCTACTAGCTCGCCTTTCCAGAGCCTTCCCGATCGACTGCTCGCCGATCGCACGATCGACTACGGCGCCAAGCAGCGCCGGATCGGGCCCGCGCTGCGGCGCTGGCACGTCAAGGCGGGGGTCTGAGCCTGCCTTACGCGAATGATCGTGCCTTCTCGCTTTTCAGCCTTGCCATTTGATGTTTTATATATCACCCCGGCGCGATGATCACATCCCAACAGATGCGTGCGGCCAGAGCGATGCTCGGTATCGACCAACGCGGACTCTCCGAGATTTCCGGCGTTTCACTGCCCACGATCCAGCGTATGGAGGCCTCCGATGGGCAGGTACGCGGTGTGGTGGGCACAGTGATGAAGGTCATCAGCGCGATCGAAAGTGCCGGGATCGAACTTCTGGGTGAGAATGCACCAAGCGCAGGGCTTGGGCGAGGCGTGCGACTGCGCGAGACGCGCAGCGGCGAGGCGCCCCGCGAAAAGCTCACGCTCTTTTACGACAAGGCCCCCCTTCCCGATCCCGACTGATCGACCTCTTCGCGTTGATCGGGGGAACTGCTGGAGAGATCGAAGAACGCGGTGCGCCCAAGCCCTTTGGTCGAACGGCTAGCCTCTCTTCCGAACAAACTCCGCCCGCAGTACCAAGCCTTTGATCCCTTCGTAACGGCAGTCGATTTCCTGCGGATCGCCCGTCAGGCGGATCGACTTGATCAACGTGCCGCGCTTGAGCGTCTGGCCTGCGCCTTTGACCTCGAGATCCTTGATCAGAGTCACCTGATCGCCGTCGGCAAGCAGATTTCCAACAGCATCGCGCACTTCAATCCGCCCGGCGGAGGCTCTGCGCTCGGCCAGTTCCGAGGCAGGCATCCATTCCCCGGATTCGTCGTCATACACATATTCGTCATCACTCATCGGATTCTCCAAAGTTCAGTTGAGCCCGTCAGGCGGGCAAAAGGTCTCAGTTCGATCACGGCGGCAGGCCGGCTTTCGTGAAACCAGAATGCTAAACCAACATCGTGCCATTCCATGCGCGGTCGCGGCCATCTGAACTGTCAGCTGGATGTGCCGGCAATCCGGACCAACTTGTGGCGGGCGCCGCCGCCGCGAAGAAGTTCGAGGCTCGAGACAGGCTGCTTGAGCGCATCGGCGAGAAGACGCAACACGGCCTCATTGGCCTTGCCGTCTTCAGGCGTCGCGGTGACGCGAAGCTGAAGGACGCCATTGTCCTTGTCGGCAGGCATCTGGACAGCGTCGGCAGACGCATTGGGCGTCACCCGAATGGACAGCCGCCCTGCCTCATCGGCCAATGCGCGGATTTCATCGGGCGAAGGGAAAAGGGTCCGTCGACGCGCCATCAGTTTACTCGTCCTCCCAGCTGGCCGTTCCCACATGGGCCGCAACGCCGCAACGCCCATGCGGAACATCCGCGATTGCCATCAATGATGGGCATGCGCGGCATCGTCGCGCGACAGCCGCTCGATGACGAGAGCGATCCCCTGGCCGCCGCCGATGCACATGGTCACGAGTCCATAGCGCCCACCGATGCGTTCCAGCTCATGGAGCGCCTTGATAGTGATGATCGCGCCTGTCGCACCCACAGGATGGCCAAGGCCTATACCGCTGCCGTTCGGATTGACCTTTTCCGGCGGGAAATCGAGCAACTTGGCGACCGCGCAAGCCTGGGCGGCAAAGGCTTCGTTGGCCTCGATCACATCGATGTCATCCAGCGAAAGGCCTGCGCGCTTGAGGGCGATGGGAACGGCTTCGACCGGCCCCAGCCCCATGACCTCGGGTGCAACGCCCGCATGTCCCCAACTCACGATACGCGCGCGCGGCGTAAGGCCCCTTGCCTTGGCGGCCTCGGCCGAAGCCAGCACCAGCGCCGCGCCGCCATCGTTGATCCCGCTGGCGTTGCCGGCCGTGACCGTGCCGCTTTCCTTGCGGAACAGCGGCTTGAGATCGGCCAGCCCCGATGGCGATGTGTCTGCGCGCACATGCTCGTCAACCTTGAACAGGAAGTATCCGCCCCGACGCTTGACCTCGACGGGGACGATCTGCTCGCCGAACCGGTCTTCCTGCTGCGCCAGCGCCGCGCGCCGGTGGCTTTCCGCCGCGAGCGCGTCCTGCTGTTCGCGCGTGATGCCGTGCCGATCGGCGACGTTTTCCGCGGTCACGCCCATGTGGCCTGCGCCAAACGGGTCATTCAGGATGGCCTCCATGGCGTCGATCATGGCTTCGTCGCCCATGCGCTTGCCCCAGCGCATCGCTTTGACGACATAGGGCGACTGGCTCATGCTCTCGACACCGCCGGCGACGGCCATGTCGCATTCGCCCAACATAATCATCTGAGCGACCGAAACGATGGCCTGGACGCTCGATCCGCACAGACGGTTCAGCGTCAAAGCGGGGGTTTTGTCCGGAATGCCGGCCGCGATCGCGGAGATGCGCGACACATAGGCGTCGCGCGGTTCGCTCTGGATGACCTGGCCCATAACCACATGTCCGATATCGGTGGGTTCGATACCGGCCCGCCTGATCGCTTCGGCAATGACGATGCGCCCGAGCTCCCAAGGCGCGACATCCTTCAGGCTGCCCCCGAAATCACCGATGGCGGTACGCGCTCCGGACAGGATCACGACGTCTTTCAAGAATAATACCTTTCGACAGCAAAGGCGCCCGACCGGGCGCACGGACGGATACATGCTTTCGGCTCTCGGGAGCCGGCGGCGAAATCAGGGACGTGGGGGCTCGGGGCTTTCGAGCAAGCGAAGCGCGAGCGCCTGGGCGTTGGCGAAGTCGGCCGCGTAGAAGAGCTTGTCCGAGTGGCCACCGAGGCGGACACGCTCGAGCATGGTTTTTGGCTGTTGCTGGACACCCGAGAGCACGACCTGGGCGCCGGCAATGTGCGCCTGTTCGATGAACTCCCCGAGCGCCTGCACGCCGCTGGCATCGAGCAGGGGCACGAGGCGCATGCGCAGGATGATCACCCTGGGCGACTGGCCGACACGGCGCAGCGTATCGAGAAGTTCGCCGGCGACCCCGAAGAAGAACGGCCCGGTGATGCGAAACACCTCGACGCCTGCCGGCAAGGCATCGCGCTGGTGGACGTCCTCGGAATCGACATCGGGGTCCTGTGTGCCGCTGGCATCGACTTCGACCGTTTCGGCCATATGCGTCATGAACAGCAGCGACGCCAGCGTGACCCCGACGCCGATCGCAACGGTGAGATCGACCAGCACGGTGAGGCCGAAGGTGAGCAGCAGCACAGCCCGGTCGCTATTGGGCATACGCAGCAGGGCGATGAACCGCTCATACTCACTCATGCCCCAGGCGACCATGAACAGGATCGCCGCCAGTGCCGTCATCGGCACGAAGGCCATGAGCTTCACCCCGAACACGACGAACAGCAGCAGGAAGACCGCATGCATGATCCCGGCGACCGGGGTCTTGGCCCCGGACCGGATGTTGGTCGCCGTGCGGGCGATCGCCCCGGTAGCAGGAAGGCCGCCGAACAGGGCCGAACCAAGATTGGCGACACCCTGACCGATCAGTTCCTGATTGGAGCGATGCCGGGTTCCGGCCATGCCGTCGGCGACGACCGCGGAGAGCAGCGCCTCGATGCCGGCCAGAAAGGCGATGGTGAACGCCGAAGGCAGCACGGCGTTGAGCTTGGCGAGAGAGATCGCCGGCAGCGCAGGCATCGGCAGGCCGGCGGGAATGTCCGGAAAACGAGAACCGATCGTGTCGACCGGCAGCTTGAGCACGGCAACGGCGACCGAACTGACCACCACCGCGATCAGGAATCCGGGAAGCTTGGGCGCGAACTTGCGCAGGACGATGATGATCGCCAGCGCGCCGGCGCCGACCGCAACGGTGGCGGCATGGATGGTCGATATGGCCCCAAGATAGGCCTGCCATTTGGGAATGAAGTCGGCCGGCACCTTGTCGATAGCGAGCCCCAGAAAATCCTTCACCTGGCTCGAGGCGATGATGACCGCGATCCCGGCGGTGAACCCGGTCACAACGGGATGGGGAATATATTTGATCAGCCGTCCGAGACGGAAAACGCCGGCGGCGATCAGGATCAAGCCGGCAAGCAGGGTGGCGACGAGCAGGCCATCATAGCCGTGCTGGGCGATGACGTTGAAGATGACGACAACGAAGGCGCCGGTCGGGCCGCCGACCTGAACGCGCGACCCGCCAAGCGCGGAGATCAGGAAGCCGGCGACGACGGCCGTGACGAGCCCCTTGTCGGGCGATGCGCCGCTGGCGATGCCAAGCGCCATCGCCAGCGGCAAGGCCACGATCGCAACGGTCAGGCCGGCTATCGCGTCACGCCAGAAAGTAGCCGGCGCGTAACCCTCGCGCAGGACGGTCACCAGCTTGGGCGTGTAGGAGGCCGTCATGGTTGAGTTTCCCTGGCGACCGCCTTGTCATACAGGATCGACTGGCTGAGCCCGATGCGTTTGCCGTCAACCCTTTCGCTCAGGCGGACGCCGCGCCCGGTTGCTGTGCTCGGCGCGTTTTCCCCGATGATCTCGATGCCCGCCCCCTCGAGCGCGGTGATCACTTTCACCAGCGTATCGACCACCCCGCGCACCTGCCCATCCGAGGATTCCATGCGCTGAATGGTTGGCAGGGACAGTCCGGCGAGTTCAGCGAGCTGGCGCTGGTCGAGCCCGAGAAGGGCACGCGCGGCGCGCATTTGCTGCGATGTGATCATAATGGCCTCATGATGTTTAATACATCAAAATGTAGGATTAACAATTTAATGTGCGGTTGTATATATGCTTTATGCCATCCATTGAATCATCTTCTGCGGTCGTCAGTCCCGCAGATGCCGCGAACGCCGGGCGTTTGCCGGTGAACGGCATTGGCGTTCATCTGCGGCTTCTCCCGGCCTTGGCGGAAGATTTCAGGCCAGGGGATTTCCGGATCGTGGTGACGTTCCATCTTGCCGATGGAACTCTTGGCGAGGCCGAACTCAAACCCCATGAGGCGGCCGGTCTCATGTCGGAACTCGCCAAGGCCATCGACAGAGGCAATCATGCGGCATCGGGCATCACGCCGCGCGAAGCGCGCGAGAACCGTCATGCCTGATCGCCGCATCCGAAAGTCTTCGTCGCGCTTGCGACCGGAAACCAAAAATCATCGCGTCGGAGCCGTCGCCAGCGCGCTTCCGCAAACCGCTGACCGGGTCCGGCGTCCGAGATTGTCGCCCCGCTATGGGCCTCCCGATCCCGCCAGCGATTGAAACGTCACTCCCTCCCCCATCATCAGACCAGAGAGGCACCGACCGCATGACCATGACCCTCACCCGGCCGCAAGCCGCCATCAAACCCGGCGCCCTGCTGCATGAGAATCTCGATACGCCGCAGCTGGTGGAACGCGCCTTGCAGCGCAGCGAAGGTCTCATGTCCGAACATGGCGCCCTGGTGGTCGAGACCGGCAAGCACACCGGGCGCTCGGCGCAGGACAAGTTCATCGTTCGCGACGCCGAGACCAAGAACGATGTCTGGTGGGGGGCCTCGAACAAGCCGATGACCGGAGAAGCCTTCGAAAAGCTCCGCGAGGATTTCACCAGGCATCTCGGCACGCTGGACGAGGTGTTCGTGCAGGATCTCTTCGGCGGTTCGCAGCCTGAATATCGCGTCGGCGTGCGGATCTTCACCGAACTGGCCTGGCATTCGGCTTTCGTGCGCACCATGCTGGTGCGGCCGACCGCGGACGAGCTGCGCGACTTCCAGGCGGACTACACCATCATCGACCTGCCGAGCTTCCGGGCCGATCCCGAACGGCATGGCTGTCGTTCCAAGACGGTGATCGCCATCGACTTCATGAACAAGCTGATCCTGATCGGCGGCACCGGCTACGCCGGCGAGATGAAGAAGGCGGTCTTCACGATCCTCAACTATGTCCTGCCCAGGCAGGGCGTGATGCCCATGCATTGCTCGGCCAATATCGGCCCCGACGGCGACACCGCGATCTTCTTCGGGCTTTCGGGCACGGGCAAGACCACATTGTCCGCCGACGCCTCGCGCACGCTGATCGGCGACGACGAGCATGGTTGGTCGGACACCGCCGTCTTCAATTTCGAGGGTGGCTGCTATGCCAAGATGATCCGCCTGTCGGCTGAAGCCGAACCGGAGATCTACGCCACGACGCGGCGCTTCGGGACCATCCTCGAAAACGTCGTCATGGATCCCGAGACCCGGACGCTCGACCTTGATGATGCCTCGCTCGCCGAGAACAGCCGCGGCGCCTATCCGATCCATTTCATTCCCAATTCCTCCTCCGAGAACATGGGACCAGTGCCCAAGAACATCATCATGCTGACGGCCGACGCCTTCGGCGTGCTGCCGCCGATCGCCCATCTCACGCCCGAACAGGCGATGTACCACTTCCTGTCCGGTTACACGGCCAAGGTGGCGGGGACCGAACTGGGTGTGACCGAACCCGAAGCCACTTTCTCGACCTGCTTCGGCGCCCCGTTCATGCCGCGCCATCCCAGCGTCTATGGCAACCTGCTGCGCCGGCGCATCGCCAAGGGCGGGGTCGATTGCTGGCTGGTCAATACCGGCTGGACCGGTGGCCAGTACGGCACCGGCTCGCGGATGCCGATCAAGGTGACCCGCGCGCTGCTGGGTGCCGCGCTGTCGGGCAAACTCAAGCGGGCGGAGTTCCGGATCGACCCCAATTTCGGCTTCGCGGTGCCGATCGCGGTGGAAGGCGTCGACAGCACGATACTCGATCCGCGCGCGACATGGGCAAAGGCCGAAGACTATGATCAGGCGGCACGCGGCCTCGCCGACCGTTTCCGCCGCAATTTCACGCAATTCGTCGCGCATGTCGACGAGAGCATCCGGGCTGCCGCGCCTCCCGGGATGTTTAATGCCTGATCTTATGCGCTCTCCCTTTGACACATTTGCAGAAGAGACAAAGTCCGCCACCTCGCCTGAAGCCGGCCCGGTGACCACAGCGGTCATCCTGCCTGCTTCGGGCTGGACGGCAATCTCGCGTGGCTTGCGCGGGCGCTGTCCCCGCTGCGGCGAGGCGCGCCTGTTCGGGCGCTTTCTCAAACCCATCCCGCGCTGCGTGCGGTGCGACCAGGACTGGACGCACCAACAGGCGGATGACTTTCCCGCCTATGTCTCGATCTTCGTGACCGGGCACCTGATGGCGCCGCTGATCATCGCCCTGGCCCGCGACGCGGACCTGTCCGTATCGGCCATGGTGGCCATCGTCCTGCCGCTCGCCATCCTCCTGATGATCGGGCTCCTGCAACCGGCCAAGGGCGTCATCATCGCCGTGCAGTGGTGGTTCGGCATGCACGGCTTCCAGAAGGAGCGCCCGGGACAGAGCCCGGACGACGCCGAAGCATGACGATAGAATTACGCACGCTTGTCCCAGGCGAAGTCGGCGATGCCGCAAGGCTGTGGGACGCGTGCGGACTGACCAGGCCCTGGAACGATGCCGCGGCGGATGCCCGCAAGGCGCTCGATGGCCCCGCCTCCACGATCATCGGGGCCTTCGCCGGACCACGCCTGATTGGGACGGCGATGTGCGGATGGGACGGGCATCGCGGCTGGATCTATTATCTGGGCGTCGATGCCGATTTCCGGCGCTGGGGGATCGGCCGCAAGCTCATCGGGCACTGCGAGGAATGGCTCGGCCGGTTCGGCGCGCTCAAGGTCCAGCTCATGGTTCGCGCCGACAATGCAGATGCTGCACGTTTCTATGAAGCGATCGGCTATGATGAAGACGCATTCCGGTTCTTCTATCGCCGCATCACTCGCGAGTGTCATCGCGAGCAGCAATCCGAAGCACCCTGAACGGTCTGGCCGAGTGATGCTTCAGGCCTGCGGCCGGTGGCGTCTGGCAACCTGCGCGGCTGATCCGAGCCGGTGGTACTTTTTCAGGCAGACAATATTTGGAGTAACAGGCCTTGCCACAGAGCAGAGTCATCGCACGTTACGAAGACGCTATTGCAACAGGACAGTTGCGCCCCGACGACGCACAGCGCCAGGTCGCGCTTCGGTTCGGCAAGGCTGTCACCGATCTGGAAATGCAGGCTCAGCGGCCTGGTCTCCTGGCCCGGATTAGCCGGCGCAAACCCGAACCCGTCCGCGGCGTCTATCTCTGGGGCGGCGTGGGGCGCGGCAAGTCGATGCTCATGGATCTGTTCTTCGATTGCGTCGACATTGCCGACAAGCGGCGCGTCCATTTCCATGAGTTCATGCAGGAAGTCCATGATCGGCTCCGCGTCGAGCGCGCCAGGGAAACCGGCGACCCGATCCTGCCAGTGGCCGATGCGATTGCCAGTGAAGCCCGGCTGATCGCATTCGACGAGATGATCGTCACCAACTCGGCTGACGCCATGATCCTCTCCCGGCTGTTTACCCGGATCATCGGCACTGGCGTGACCGTTGTTGCGACATCGAACCGGCCGCCTCGCGATCTCTACAAGAACGGCCTCAACCGCGAACATTTCCTGCCGTTCATCGCGCTGCTGGAGGACCGGCTCGACGTCCTTTCGCTCGATGGTCCCACCGATTATCGCCTTCAGCGCCTGGGGGGCTTCCAGACCTGGCATGTGCCCAACGGCGATGCCGCGACCGAGGCTCTGAGCCGGTCCTTCTTCCGGCTGACCGATTTCCCGGTTGAAGACCGCGAGCATGTTCCTTCGGAGACAGTGCCGATCAAGGGCGGCCGGGAACTGTTCGTCCCCAAATCCTTGAAGGGCGTTGCGGTTTTCTCGTTCAAACGCCTGTGCGGCGAGCCGCGCGGCATTCCTGACTACATGGCCCTGGCGCATCGGTATCACACCCTCATTCTGGTCGGTATTCCTGTCCTCGACGCCAACCGGAAATCGGAGGCGACCCGGTTCAAGACCCTGATCGACACGCTCTACGAAAATGGCGTCAAGCTGCTCGCGTCGGCTGATCGTGATCCCGACACCCTCTACTGCGCATCGGACGATGCGTTCGAATTCGAGCGGACCATCTCGCGTCTCAATGAGATGGGCTCTCGCGATTATCTCGCGCGTGGCCATGGCGTGAGCACCGACACGGAGAGCCTGCCGCTGGCTCAGATCCGCCAAGGTTCCGATCGCGCCAGTGCGGCAACAGAGGATATGCCGACATGAAGCCGAAGCCCAGTTTGAAGCCCACTGTCCGCAACAGTGAATTCTACCGCCATCGGCTCGACGCCTGTCTCGCCGAGGCTCAGGCGGCCTCGCTTCCGCTGGTCAGGGAACGCTCGCTGCGCGCGGCTGCCGCCTGGAAGGACATGTATGAGAAGGCGCAGCTCTTCGAACAGCGGTCGGGTCGCTGAGACAGGCCTGACCACCATCTCTGGGTGGTCCGCCATCCGACCAGTTCCGATCCCGATCGGGCGCGGACACTTCGCGCTGCTCCTCCCATCGGCTTCCTTCAGATGACCGATGAGAGAAGGTTCGTGAATTATGATGAGTCCCGCATGCCCGTGACGTGCCGGTCCTGGATTTCTGTCCCGTTTGAGGAGGGTCCCTGTGGTAATATTTGCGATCATTCTCATCTCCCTGCTGTTGCTCGTGCTGTTTTTCGCCGTGACCGTCGCGGGAGGACGTGCCCATGACCGGCAGAATGCACGCCGCAACAGCGAGCGCCACGACAAGGACAATTCGAGAAACTGACGCTTGGTCAAGCCGCCACGCCCAGGGGCTTCACGTGGTTCGTTCGACGCGGGAACGATAAACGGCATCATGAACCACCTCCCATAATTTGAGGATCTTCCGACTGAACGGGAGTCGCCTGCGATGAAGGCGGCACCCTGCCCAAGAGCGACAGACAAAAGGCCGCCACGCCGGGGGAAGCGTGACGGCCTTTCCCGCATGCGGCGGGCGGTCCAGGGGCTTGTGGCGCCGCCCGCCGCGCGGATCAGCGCGAGACCGTGACCTTGCTCGTGGCCGCGTTCCCTACTGCCGATGCGCTGATGCTGTTGCCCGAGATGCCAATCCGGCTCGTCGAAATATCCGGCGACGTGACTGTATAGGCCGCATTGGTAACCTGGGCCGTGACAGCGCCGCTATTGGTCTGGACGCTGCTGATGCCGGACGCCGGCAAGCTGCCGAGCGAAGCCAGCGTCACCATGTTGGTGGCGCTGTTGCCATAAGCGGCCGCCGAGACGCTGTTGCCGGTCACGCCAAGGCGGCTGTCGCTGACCCCGGCGCTGCCATAGCTGACCGAGACGGTCGGGCTCGCGACATAGGCCGACACCCCACCCGCGTTCATCTGGACGTTGGACAGGAGCGCGGGCGCCATGGCGCTGTTGAGCGCGCCGGTGGTGATCGAGGCGAGGTCCGGCGTGCAGTCGTCTTCGGCCACGCCGCTTACGGCGAGCATATTGGTCGCCATATTGCCGCGGGCCATGGCCGTGGTCACATTGCCATCGACGAGGCTGGAGGCATCGGACGAGGCGTGCGCGCCGATGCCATAGGCGCTGGTCGCCTGCGCACCGACAGAGGCATAGTTCGACTGCTGGTTGAGCAGGCCGGCGCTGGCGCCGCCCTGTACCGCCGAGGTCAGTGCAAGGCTGTTGGCCGCATTGTTCGCGACGGCCTCGGCCAGCGTCTCGTTGCCGCTCGCCTCGAAGCTGGAGCGAACGAACGACACCGAGGGATCCACGGACTGACCGGTCGTCACCGCCGTCGCGCTGACGCTACCATCGGCGATCTGGTTACTGGCGAGGACATGATCGCCCATGACCTGCGAGGCATAACCGACATCCACCAGCGCTGCCGCAGGCTCCCCGCTCAGCGATCCGGCGCTAAGCGTGTCGACCCCGAGACTGTTGGTCGCATCGTTCATATGGGCCCGCACCACATTGCTGTTGTTCGACAGGAGCAGGCTGGAATCGACCGCTGCCGTGGTCACTCCAAGCTGCATGTCGGAGACGGCATCGACATTGGTATAAGCGGCCTGGGTCGAGGACAGAGCCGATCCAGGCGCCGGCTCCTCGGCACCGCCCAGCGTCGTAGCGGCAATGGTCAGGCTGTTGGCCGCGCCGTTGCCGAGCGCCGAGGCGGTCTGGCTGTTGCCGGTGACCTTGAGCGCGGAACGCACCGCGCCGTTGCCGGCGGTCGCATCGAAGTCCCCATAGGCAGAGGCCTTGACCGCGACGGGAAGCTGATAGCCACCCCGGATCTCCTGGGTATTGGCCAGGGCATAGTCCGCCGCCGCGCCGACGCCGTAATCGAGCATGCCCGCCTGCGCATTTTCATGACCGCTGGCATTGGTCAGGCTATTGGCGGTGATGGCCATGCTGTTGGCGACCTCATTCTCGGTCGCGCTGGCGGTGAGGCTGTTGTCCGAGACGGTCAGGCTGGAATCGACCACATCGCCCGCAGCGGAAAGGATCGCTCCCGCGCGATTGCCCGCAGAGCCGACAGAGGCGCTGACCACGCCCTTGCCGAGTTGAAGGCTATTGAGATCGGCCGCTGTCGCAAGGCTGTTGGCATCGAGCGACAGCCCGTTCGTCGCCACATTGCCGCTGGCTTGCGCCCCAGCGCTGTTCCCCGTGATCGTGGCGTTCGATCGAACGATGCCGGTATCGACAGTAATCAGGGTCGCCGTGTCCGTCGCCTTTGCGGTGACGCGAGCCTGATTGAGCTGATCATTCTGGACGCTGAACGGCGCGGTGACGGTCATGATTCCATCGCCGTCGACCAGCGCGGTGCCGACCGGACCTTCCCCGCCGAAGCCTTCGCCGGCATCGACCACATTGGCCGTCACCGACAGGAGGTTGCCATCGGCGCGATTGGCGGTCGCCACCGCAATCACCGCATTGTCGCGGGCATCCAGGTTCGCCTCGACCGCATCGCCGGTGATGGCGATGCTGGCTCCGCCCTTGGCGAGCCCCTTCACGGGAATGGCTGCGGCTGACTGGACATTGGTGATGTTGGCGACGGCGCCGCCATCCCAGGCATTGTTGGCGATGGCATCGGCCGACAGATCGAGACCATTGGAAGACTGGTTGCCATAACCTGCCGCGACCAGGCTGTTGTCGCCATTGGTCACGTCCGAGGCGAAGGCGGTATCACCCACCTTGACGGCGAAGCCGCCATTGGCGCTCGCCGCCACGGCGCTGCCGACCCGCTGGTCGGCCAGCACGGCATAAGCGGCATTGACCGAAGGGTCGCTGGCATTGGCCTCGACGATCGAGGGCATGCCATAGCTCGCCGCCGCATCGAGCTGGACGGCGTCGATACCCAGTGCATTGCTCGCGCTGTTGCCATAGGCGACGGACCGCTGGAGATTGTCGCGCACATCGAGATCGCTGCGCGGGGCATCGGCGACCTTGAGCGCCGCCGTGCCGCTGAAGCGGGCCGCGACGGCAGCATCCCCGCCGACCGACTGGTCACTGACCACGCCGGCACCGGTGCCGACGGCAACGCCGGTGAGCGACAGGGTATCGGCAGCATCATTGGCCAGCGCAACGGCTTCCTGGGTGTTGGTGCTGACCGCAGCGCTGCTGTCGACCAGATCGCCAAGCCGCGCGCGAATACGGGAATTGGTGGTGGTGGCGGACACGGATGCGCCATCGGTTGCCTGGCGCGTGACGATGAGGGCCGGCGATTGCCCGTCGGTGCCGTCCGATCCGGTCGCCAGCCAGGTGCCGCCGGTCGCCGCTTCGAGATCGCGCGCATCAGGCGTCAGGGCGGCGCTGGCGCTATTGGCCCTCGCGGTGGCGCTGACGGCATTGCCGGTGACGGCGACGCTCGATCCATCGACCGCGCCAGTGGTTTCGACCAGGGGATTGGTCGCAGTGGCGCTGACCGGCGACCAGTCCTTGCTTTGATCGGTCACGATGACCTGCGCGCCGGTCGCGTCGATCCCCGGCGTGGGATCAGGCGTGGCGAAAGCGGGCGTGGCCAGCGAGCCGGCAAGGGCGAGAACCGCGCCGCCCATCAGGAGGCGCTGGCGGCGGGTCGAACAGGAAGATGCAGTCTGTTTCATGGGAAAATCCTTGTCTGAAGTTGTTCGAGAAACCGGGCATGCGGGTGTCGGGTGGGCGCCTCCTTTCGTGCGAGGGAGGAGACGATCAGCCAATGCGCAGGCGTGCGAGCCGCTGCAGGCCGGCGCCGGCGCGCTGGATGGCGGGATCGGTGGGACCGGGACGCCAGACCGGCGAGATCGCCGCTGCGGCGATGCCCTGCCTGGTGAGCGCGGCGGTCAGCGCCGCAATCCGGCGATCGGTCAGCGCCGCGCGCGCCTTGGGATCGAGCGTCTCACTGTCACGGGCGAGCAATGTCACGAAGACGCCGCCATGCTTGGCCGCCGCGACGATCCGGTCGATCGCCGCTTCCGCACCGCCCTGCAGGCTGTCGACACCGGTCTCGAACAGAAGCGGCACATCGACCGCCGCGCTGTCATCGCCACCGCCGGCAGGGCCGTTGAGCGCCGGACCATCGGCGGCGAGGCGCTGCCGCAACGTCGAGGTGGCCGCGATCCCCTGCACGGACGGCGCGAGTGGCACGCTCGCCGCCCAGCTTGCCTGGCTCATGCAAGGCTCGGGATCGACCCTGGCCACCGCGCCGATAAGGCGCATCGTCGCTTCCTCGAGCGCGGTGCGGATACCGAGCTGGAGCGGTTCCTGACCCTTGGCGCCGATATTGATGTCGAAGAGATTGGAGCCGAAGAAGCGGAAGATGCCGAAGCCGGTCTCATAGCCGGTGAACTGCTTGGTGAGGCTGACCGTGCGCACGACGAGCAGCGAGCGGGTATCGACGATGCGCAGATCGAGCGCGACGCTCTGGGTATAGGTTCGCGCCTTCGGGCCGACCGAATTTACGCCGGTTTCGATGCCGCCCGACCGGATGTCGTAATTAAGTTCGGTGATGCCGCCGACGATGTAATAATCGGAAGCCGCTATGCTCCCGCCGAAATAGGGCAGCCAGGGCACGACCTGCCGCCCCGACGGACCGGCAAGATCATGGACCTTGCCGTCGCCCAGTTGCCGGCGGTCAGCATAGGCCAGTTCGCGCTCGGCGATGACCGGATCGAAGCGCTCGGCGATCCGCACCGAGCCGCGCAGCTTGCCGAGCGCAGACGCCACCATGAGCGCGCCGCCCTGGGTGATCGCATTGCCTTCGTTGACCGAATATTTGCCGGTATAGTCGCGCACATCGCCGACCGCGATGACCGGCGGCTTGTTTCCACGCGATCCGAGCCAGCCCGCATAGCAGGCAAGCGCCGCGTCCATCGGCGTGCGATTGTCGCGCACCGGCGGCCCGACGACGATCGGTTCCTCGCCGATCCCGATCCGCTGCTGGGTCATGCTGGCGCAGCCGGGCAGCGCCAGGGCCAGGAGCGGCAGCGCAACCCCTCGCACGCCCACACCCCGCAGCCCCATCCTCTTCCCGGCCAGTTCCCGGCGGCCCGCCGTTGCCACGCCCATCAGTTGAGCGCTCCGAACGTGCAGCCGGTGGAGCCGGTGACGCTGGCGCTCTGGGCGCCGCTGTTCGACTGGGTGGAATTGAGCGCCTGCCAGGCGGTGCCATCGACCGCGACCGTCGTCCCGCCCGAGACCGAAGCGGAGACGAGGCCGCTGTTGCTCTGGCCCGAGCTGCTGCTCCCGGCGCCCTCGACACTGCTCGAACTGCTATTGCCCTGCGCGCCGGAGGTCGCGCCGGTGGTGGTCGGCGAATGGGCGAGCGCCGTCTGGCTGTCCACATTGCCGGTCGCAGTCGCGGTGACGCCGCAATTATACTGGCGCTCGATCGTCGTCGTGTAGGTCGGGCTCGCATAGCCGCCCGCGCGCCGCTTCTCCATGATGTCGAGGATCGCGGCTTGGTTGGCGCGGTCGGCCGAGGTGCGGAATTGCCAGGCGGCGCTTTCGCCATAATTGTTGGCGAGCGCCGGCGCTGCAAAAACGAGCGCGGAGAAAAGCGCCAGAGTGGCTCTTCCTCCTGGTGCAGAAGAGATCATGAGCATCATCCCCCGAAGGGCCGCGGCACCGTGCCGGGGCTTCGGGGGCCATCAAGAGAGCCATGAAATCAGCGGAGGCAACAGCGCGTTGCGGGCGTAAAAGACCGGCGTGGAAAGACAGGCAATGGCGTAGGAAGCAAAGAGCGGCGTGGGCGGGGCTGCGGTCTGGCCGGATCAGCAAAGCATCCTGGTCAATGGCCTCGATCTGCGCGAGTGTCTGGCGATTCGCTGCCTCAGAGCGTCACGCCGCGCCGGGCGATCGATCAGGGAGGATGGAAATATCGCGGAGCGTCCTGTGCAGGGCGCCGATATTGACGGGCTTGGACAGGATGGGGACATCCGCCAAACCACCCCCGGCATCGACGGCATCATAGCCCGAGCAAAACAGGATCGGCACGCCTCGTTCGCGCAGTTCGCGAGCTAAGGGATAAACAAGTTGCCCAGCGATATTGATGTCAAGCACGGCTGCATCAATGATCGCTGTTTGCCCCGCCAGCTTCCTCGCTGACTCCAGCGACGAGGCCGGCCCGATGATCGACCAGCCAAGATCTTCAAGCCCGGAGGAGAGTTCAAGGGCAACGAGCGCTTCATCCTCGACCACCAGCACGCACCGCGCTGAAGCGTCACTTTGCTGGCGCGCAGGCTCTGCTGCCGGGGCGCCTGCGGCGGACCGACGATTCTCGAGCGCATCGAAGCAATCGTTGAGCAATATGGTGACCCGCAAGCCCGAAGGGGCCCAGTCGAGTCTGAGGTCGCCCTGGAGCTGGTTGCGGATCACATCGTTGAGGAGCCGGCTGCCGAACCCCTTGGCGCAGGGCGGAGCCACGGGCGGCCCGCCGGTTTCGGTCCAGCTGATCGCGAGCCGCCGATCGCTTTCCATCACCCATTCAACCGCGATCTGGCCACTCGCGTGGCGAAGCGCGCCATGCTTGACGGCATTGGTGGCAAGCTCATGCATGACGAGGCTCAGAGGCTGTACGGCATTGGCCGCGAGGCGGATCGCCGGCCCGGCCACGATGCTCTGGCCGGGCCTGGTGTAGGCTGCCAGCTCATCCGCGATCGTGCGGTCAAGATCGGCGCCCTGCCAGGCGCCTTCGGAGAGGAGACTGTGTGCGCGCGCCAGGGCGGACAGTCTTCCCTTCACGGCTTGAGCATAGTCCGCGATCGTTTCAGCCCGGGTCAGAGAGACCAGGGCCTGTGCGACCGCCAGTGCGTTCTTCGCGCGATGATCGACTTCGCGGGCCAGCAGCTGACGCGCTTCTTCATTGCGTTGGCGTTCGGTGATGTCGCGCAGGATGACGGTCGCCAGATGGTCATCACCGATGCGAACGTGCGAGATCGAGGCTTCGGCAGGGAATGCCTCGCCATTGGCGCGCAGGGCATTTACCGCGCCGAGCGCACCCATGCGGCGGGTCGTCGCGCCGGCCTCGCGAAACTGGCGAATGAACTGATCGTGCGTAGAACGGAATTTCTCGGGGATGAACCGGGTAAGTGGCTGACCGAGGACTTCATCGGCAGTTATGCCGAACATGGCTTCCGCGGCCGGGTTGAACAGGACGACCCTGTGCCGCGCGTCGACGGTGATAATCGCATCCATGACGGACTCGACGATGCCTGCGAGCCTGGCTTCGGTCTCTCGTATCTTCCTGTCCATGCCGTTTGCCCCGCCTCCGCCAATGGCCTCGCTGATCCTCTCTTCGGGCCCGTCAGAACTCTCAATCTTTCAGAAAGCCGATGGCTCCGGGAAGAGCATCCATCAACGATGAACAATCAATAAAACAGACTATATTGGCTTATTGATGTTCTGCATATCATAATTGCATGAAGCGTTAATCATCCCGAGCGAAGGATGGGCCATGACCCACTTGATTCGCTGTCGCGCCGCCGCCTCGGAGATCGCCACATTGTTCGATGCAAAGCCCGATCCGGCACTTGACTGGTTACCGACCATCTGGCCGGGCGAGAAGGCGATCGTCGTGACATCGGGCGCGCGGGGACGGCACCTGCACGCGTTGCCCTGGGGCCTGCCAAGAGACCCGATCAGCCGGACGCGTGGCGATCGGCCGCGAACGACGCTGTTTGCGCGCGAGATTACGGGTAACAGCCGCGCGCCCCTTGGGCTGGACCTGCTCGAGCGTTGCCTGATTGCGGTCGAGGATGTCGCCTATCCCATTGGGGAGAAAGGTCATCGCACGCGCAGCTGGTTGGGACTTTGGGACGTGCCGATCTGCGCATGGGCGGGCCTGTGCTCGCCTGATCCGGCGACCGGCGGCTTTGCCGGCATGCTCACCGTGGCCAATGCGTGCGCGGATCCGGTCAGCCAGACGATGCCGATCCTGCTGCCGCCATCGCAATGGGACGCCTGGCTCGCGGGTGCTTCTTTGCTCGCGCTAGAGCAAGCCTATGACAATGACGCCTTCTATCTGGAGCGCACACCAGAAGTGTGGGCGTCCGGCGATGTTCCAGAAGACTGAACCGGCGGTTCAAGCCGCAGCTTATGGCTTGGTCGGCGATAGAGGATTGCGCCATCTCGTCCAGGACGGATGATCGCCAGCCATGAGAGGCTCATGCTGCGAGAGTTGATCGAGCGCCTCGTCGCAGCAGAAACCGATTTTATCCACCAGATGATTGAACGCCGGGTCGGCCGTGCTTCCCATTGCCTTGAGCGCGGCGATCTCCTCCGCCAGCATCGTCATCAATCGCATCGATCGTTGCGGCATTTTTTGGCAGCCTGTCCTTCTTGCGCGACCTGTTCCCGTGGGGACTTGTTTCGGTGTCCATGATAGGGTCGTGATGGCTGCCCGTCATCCCTTTGGACGTACCGTGCCGCCAAAATCATGCACCGTGCACGATCCGTTGCCGGATCAGGAACCGTTGCCGCGCCTACGCCTCACAAACCCCCGATCACTCATAATGAACCGCTCCACCATAGGAGCGATCAACCGTTCGACTGGCACGGGATCGGACAAGCCATTCTCAGCCGCATGAGCGCGGGCATAGTCGGCAAGCTGCCGGAACAGCGCGCCCGGGAGTTCGACCGTCAGCTTGACGGGCTTTTCCTCGAGGATCGGCCCCAGACGCAGCCGGCTCATGGCTGCGCCCCCTGAACAGGCTCGAGCACAAGATCGCGGGTGATCACCACCCGGATCGCAAACCCCGGCCGCACGGTGAGCGTCGGCGGTACATTGATCTCGCGCTGCACGACCTGCCGCCCGGTCTGGTTGATCGTGTCCTGCATGCCGTAGCGCAGCGCACGGGTGAGTTCATCATCGCCTTGGGCCACGAGCTGCGTGCCGGCGCCGAGCAGGGTCGAGACCATCGCGGCCTTGAGCATATTGCCCCAATGATAGTTCACCTTGTCCTGAAGGCCCGACATGCCCGCGGCATCGGCGCCAGGCTGGCGGTCGAGCAGGATCGAGCGGCCACCGGGCAGGATCAGCCTATCCCAGGCCAGCAGCACGCGGTTCTGCCCGGCCGAGACCTCGCTGTCATAGTCCCCGATCAGCCGCGAGCCTTGCGGGATCAGCAGGATGCGCCCCGTCGCGCTGTCATAGACATTCTGCGTCACCTGGGCGGTGATCTGGCCCGGCAGATCCGAACGGATCCCGGTGATCAGCGCGGCCGGAATGACGCTGCCCGCCTGCACCATGTAGGCCGAGGCCGGCGCCATGATCCGCTCATTGCTGACGACGGCGCGATTGCCTCCATTCTGGAGGAAAGCCCGTTTCGCGGCCTGGCCGGTCGGTTGGGCAGCCGGCGCCGCGCCAGCACCATCGCCCGCTGAGACCGCGCGGGCCGTCTGCGCACCATCGCCAGCGTTCGCGGCAGAAGCAGAGCGCGCGCCTTCAGCGCCAAGGAACAGCTTGCTGGCTCTCGCCGATTCCCGCTCCTGCATCACGCGCTGGCGAGCCTGCTCGGCGGCGGCGAGACGCGGATCGGGCTGTCCCGCGGCCGGCCCCATCGGCGGCACCGGCACGCTCTGCCCATTCTGCTGCGCTGACAATATCGGCCGTCCGAGATCGCCCGGCATAGGCTGGCCGAGTTTCGGCACCTTGTCGTAGCTCGCCGGCGCGGCGGTCACGACATCGGCCTTGTTGCGGCTGTCGGTATCGACGAGATTGACTGCGGGGGCATGATGGACCGGGCGCAGCGCATAGAGCAGCGAGCCGCCGATCCCGATCCCGGCGACCATGCCGATGACGGCAAGGGCCTTGCGCGACAGGCGCGTGACGCGCGGCGGTGGCCCCGCAAGCCGAAAGGCGCCGGGATTGGCGGGCTGCGCTACGGTCGCCTCCCGCGCCATCTCACCCGGTCCTTCTTCCCGTTCCGGCCGGTTCATGACGCCCTCCGCGCAGGGGCGTCCTGCCGCTCGATCGTGACTCGCTGCTCACCCTTGCGGGTGGCGAGCCGCAGTTCGGCCGCATCGAACAGCCGGTCGACGATCATGTAGCGGCCGGAGACGCGGTAGTTGACGAGTTCGGCATTGCCGTCGGCGCCGCGCACGAAGAGCGGCGGCATGTCCCCGGTGGCGACGCCATCGGGAAACTCGATCATCACCTGGCGCCCGTCGTCGAAGACATGGGCGGGCCGCCAGGACGGTTTGTCGCCGGACAGGCGGTAACGGAAATTGAGCCGCTCCATATCGATGCCCGAGGCGACCGGCGCGCCGCGTTCGCGCTCGGCATTGGCGCGCCGCAGCGCGATGAGCTGGTCGGCGGGATAGGTCCAGGAGACCGAAGCCATGTAGGTCGAGGCGGTCGCGCGCAGTTCGAGATGATAGGTGCGCCGATCGGTGTTGATGACGAGGTTGGTGCCGATGTCGGCGCGGGTCGGCTTGACCAGGATATGCACGCGCTTTGCCGATCCGGCCCCGCTCACGGTGTCGCCGATGATCCAGCGCACGGTGTCGCCGGCCGCGACCGGTCCCGATCCCACCAGCTCCTCGCCGTCCTGAAGGGCGATGTCGGTGACCTGACCGGGCGCGGTATAGACCTGGTAAAGGGCGCCATCGGCATAGGGATATTGCTGGATCGCGTTGAAATAGCCGCCCTTGCTCGGCTGCACGCGCGCGGCCGCATTAGCGGCGGTGACGCGCGTTCGCGGATCGGCGGGTTCACGGGCGCTGGCGGAGGATTCGAGGGGCTTCAATTGGCCGGGAAGCGGGAGCGGCGTCGGTACGCTGACAACCTCTACCGCCCGGCGCGGTTCGGGCGCCGGGGTGGCCGCGACCATCGGCGCGGGCGGCGCCCTGCGGCTTTTTGCCTCGGCGGCGGCACCCAGGGACAGCAGCGAGACGGAAGCGAGCAGGCAGAGCAGCGCACCGGAGCGCGCCCTCGCGGGAGACAGGCAGATCATGGGTTGAGTTCCTTCGACCAGTTGAGATTGGCGACAAAGACCCCGAGCGGGTTCTTCTGGAGGGCCTGGGGATCGCGCGGGGTCTGGACGGCGACGGTCAGGATCGCAGACCAACGCGCGGTTTCGGCAAGGGCGCCATCGACATAGCGGCGTTCGGTCCAGGCCACGCGGAAGCTGTCGTTCGAGGCGCGGATGACGCTCGACACCTCGACCGAGACCTGGATCTTGCCCAGCTGTGCGAACGGGTCATTGGCGCGGGCATAATCGTTGAGGAACAGGGCGCCCTTGTCGGTGGCGAAGTCATAGGCGCGCAGCCAGTTCTGCCGCAGCACGATCCCGTCGGCGGGGATCGAGCGGACATTCTCGATGAAGCGGGCAAGATGGAACGCGATCTGCGGGTCGGTGGGGCGATAGTCCGCCGTGGCGGGCGCGACCTCGCGCGCCTCGCCGAGCTTGTCGACCTCGACCACCCAGGGAATGATCGTGCCGCGCGCCGATTGCCAGACGAGGCCGCCGGCCAGACCGCCGGAGAGCGCCAGGCAGCCAAAGAAGGCGAGCCGCCAGTTCTTCGCCTGGACGCGCGCGGAGCCGATGCGGTCGTCCCAGACCTGCGCCGCGCGCTGATAGGGGGTGACGGGGTCGGGCGATTGCCCGTAACGGATCGATGGTCGCTTGAACATTGCGTGTCAGTCCTTCTGCGAGAGGTCGGGACCGGCGCCGCCGCCATGGCTGTCGCCGCCCTTCAGGGTATGAGCGGCCATGGTGGCGCC
>NZ_JBMDIO010000048.1:0-31600 GCF_057808725.1 Novosphingobium sp. FG90 | reverse complement strand
GCTCGTCAGGCTCATAACCTGAAGGTCGTAGGTTCAAATCCTACCCCCGCAACCACCGCCATAGAACTCGATATGCTGCCTTTGCAGGTCGCGTTGTCGTTCAGGGCGTACACCGCCAGATCCGCCACCTTCGCGACGATCTCCGCCTCCGGACCATGCGCGCTTTCAGGGTAAATGGTCACGCTCTCGATCAGCTTGTCCATCAACTCCGCCGCTTCCGTGTGGATGCTCTCGTCATTAAGCGTCTCGCGCAATGCACCGATCTTCTCCTTGAACTTGCGGACCAACTCCGGGTGAGGGAGTATCTCGGCGATTGGCTTCCCCGGCGCCCTACGGGTCAGGCGCATTTCCAACTCTGTCTTCTCCGCCTCACGATCTGACAGCATTTTGATCAACGTCGGGCTGAGCACGCCGGCCAACATATTGGCGGACAAACTTTCGAGTTCTGTCTCGATCACTGCGAGACGATTCCTCGCAATCCGTTCCCGGTCAATCTCATGGCCGCTGATCTTCCTCACCTCTCGGTTGAAGGTCTCCGCAAAGATCTTCGCATGCTCCTCCGTAAAAAGATGCTGCTGGAGCGCGGCTATGGCAGCATGCTCCAGCGCGCCCTTGCGGACGGAGAGCGTATTACCGCAGGTCCCTCGCTCCTTGTGGCCGGCGCAGCGGTAATAATCCTTGCCGCTGATCGTATAGTTCGAGCCGCAGTGGCTGCATTTGATCAGACCGGAGAGCAGATGCTTCTTGCGCGGTTTGCCGGCAGGCGAGCCCGGTTTACCTGTCTCAGCTTGTCTGGGCTTGTTGGAGATTGATCGACGGCTCATCTCAGCGCGAACCGCTTCCCATAGTTCATCGTCGATGATGCGCAGCTCTGGCACGTCGATTTCCAGCCATTCGGACTGATCCCGCATCTTGTAGCGCCGTTCGCGATTCTCGCTGTCGGGATTGCGGCGCCATTTGCGCCGGCCCCAGATCAGGCGACCAACATAGAGGGGGTTATTCAATATGCCTGTATGCTTCTTCGGATCGCCGCGGATGGTCGAGGCATTCCATTCGCCGCCGCGTGGGCCGGGAATACCCTCAAGATTGAGCGCCGTGGCGATATCGATGGAGGAAAGGCCGCTCGCGAAATCCCGGTAAATCCTTTCCACGACCTCGGCTTTGGCTGGTGTGATATCCAAATATCCCCGGATCCGTTCGCCTTCCTGATCAAAAATCTTCTTGCTGTCATACCCATAGGATCGGCCGCCGGCGATCCGACCTGCTGCGACGGCGGCGCCCATGCCGCGCAGCGTTTTGTCAACGAGGTTCTTGAGGAAGATGGTGCCCAGCAAAGCGGCGACACCGAATTTTACCTGGTCGACGTGATTTTCCGAAACAGTGTATAATTCTGCCCCGTGATAGGCCAGCTTCTTCCCCAGCCAGGCGACATCCTCCGCGTCACGTGCCAGTCGGTCCAGAGACTCGCATACCACCATGTCGGCTTCGCCATCATCAATCAGGCGCAGCAGCTGTTTGAGGCCAGGACGGTTGCGCTTGTAGCCGGACATTTCTGGATCATGGAAAGTCGCGACCACCGTGCCATTGAGATAATCGACCAGCTTCATGCAGGAGGCCGTCTGGTCTTCGCTCGACGTGATCGTCTGCAAGCTGGTGGAATGGCGACCGTACAAGACGATACGCGGGGTGGACTTCATGAGCATGATGCGCTGTCCTTCTCGTGGGGATTGCCCGAAGATGGGTCGGCAACGGGCTCAGCGCAATGGGCCTGCGCCGCCTGTTTGGCGAGCAGGCGCACAAGATCGGCCAGCGCTCGCTGCGCTGCCGGATCCAGTTTCGTTGTGGCTTTCTTACCGACCATGAGCCGGTTTTGGGACGGCGATTTTCAGGCGTGCATCAACTACACATTGGTGCTAAAATTTTTTATGTCCGATGGAATCAGACCGTATCGCTTCCGTTTGCCGGAAGGCCTGAGCCATTTTGACAGCAGTTTTGGAAAGGCCTTGAAGGAGCTTCGGGCGGAGACCGGAGAAACGCAGCAGGAAGTCGCCGACGCTATCGGGATTACCCGCACAGCCCTTGCTAGGCTTGAAAACGGAAATACCTGGCCGCGTCCCGACACGTTCGACGCACTGCAGGGCCATTTCAATACCGACGGCGAGGAATTGGCTGTGCGGCTGCCCAAAGGAGAGCAAGCACTTAGGCCCGTGCGTCCATATTTAGGAACACGGCGAGGGGCCACAATCCATAGGATGGGTGCGGATCTAAGAGAGGAGCGAAAAAAGAAAGGTTACAAACTGCGGCAGGTCGCAGCCTGGTCGGGCGTATCTGCCGCTCAGCTTTCACGCATCGAGCGTGGTGAATGCTGGAACTCGCCTCTCGTCGGAACCGTGGATGACGACAAATATCTCCATAAGGACGATCGGCCCCTGACATTCACAAACCAGGTCTTGCTCAAAATCTACCTCGGAACCTTCATACCGCCTGCCGACGAATAAGAGCGTGGGAAGAGCCGCGGCTGTGCAAACGACCCTTCCCGGTCATTCAGCGATCCATTTTCGCTTCCAAGGTGCAGACCGTCCGCTTTATTCGGCAGGTTACGACTAGCTTACGCCATTTCGATGCTTCTATGAGAATGTCGGCTCACGCTGGAATAAATCTTTCCAAGATTCCGCAAAATCTACGTAGCTACGCTTCAGAATATTGCTCGTTCGATCTCAATGGTAGACGATCCAAATGCACTTGTTCACTTGACCGGTGTAAATGGTGGCTAGCTTGGCCGAATGGGAGCCAGGTTCTGCGGATCTCGAGGACCCGCAGAACGATAGGTTTGTCAGGCTTTTGGTCCTCTAAGCCAGCGGAAGAGCCGTTCCCTCCATCCGGAAACGGCAGGAAGGACTTCTGGGTTTTTGGTAGTGGGGGCAGCTTCGGTGCCTTCGGGAGCTTCTAGTCCAAAGTGCGCCGCCTTCGCCCTGCGGTCGCGGCGTCGCTCTGCAGCGACCTCCGCGTCTGACCAAGGTGGGGCCTCGATCACTCGGTTGCGCCGGATTACGTAGTGCGACCGGCATGGAAGCGTCCAGCTGCCGACCGATGGGTGCAGCGTGACCGTCTCTCCATCGTAGGTAATCTTCCAGTCGGTCGGCGTCAGCGGGGTCACGACCTCTTCGCCGCAGCCGCAGCAGCAGCTGTGCGCAACACTTCCGTATTCGAACGAAACGTAGAGAACGCCCGGCTCGAGGACCTCGGGGAAGCTTTCGACGAACCGATGCTCCAAGACCTTGTCGCGCATCACGCCTGATCCTCGTTGAGCAGCATGTTGCCGTCGAGCGTGTAGGTCGAGTGGTGCTCGCGCTCGAGGTCGCAGTAGAAGCCGCAGAGTTTCTTCCACTTGATCACCGCCATGACTGCGTTGAGCGCATTGAGGTCGGCAACCTGTATGTTCGAGGCGTAGACGTCCTTCGCGCCGCCGCCGGCCAGCGGGATACGCGCGTGCGCGCCGACCGTCTCGCGCGTAGCGGGCGTGCTCGTTGTCACCCGCAGGATGCCGCTGAGGCCGTCGTCGCCGAGTTCGAGCCCCATTCCGATGTCGACGAAGGCCACGCCGCGCTCGTGTAGCCGCGCGACCAGAGCCGCCTTCGCCTCACCTGCGTCGAGGCTCAGGAAGGCGAAGTCGATGCCGTCGAGAAGGTCGAGGTTGTCGGCCGTGACTGCCTCGGGGATCGCGGTGACCCCCCGATGCATGCGGGCGTAGATAGCCTTGAAGTGGTCGACCTTTAGCGGCGCCTCGCGCAGCTCCTCCAGGCTCGGCGCCCCCGGCGCGCGGAAGGCGTTATGCTGGAGGAACTCATCCGCATCGAAGATCCGGACCTCGGCGACAGGGGTCTTGGCGACCATGTCGAGGATGTAGCTTCCCGATCCCCCGAGCCCAATGATCGCCACGCGGTGCCCCGCAAGCTTGGCAGTGAGCGCGCCGATGCCGACCCGGTCCGACGCTGTCTCGACATAGTTGAACACGCTTTCGGCGTCCTCCTCCTCGTCGAGTGCGCGGTAGGGGCGCGGGGTGGCGGTCGGATCGAGCGCCGCCGCTGGTCCCGCCAGGATCGAGGCGTAGGTGGTCATCTTGTGGTGGTAGTCGCGGTAGCCCCCTTCCGGCTTGCTCGAGAAGGCGTGCTCCGCCGTCAGCCCGTGGCCGAGGACGAAGTGCGTCGTCTGGTTTGCGATCGGCGCGATGCGCGTCCCGTCGGCGAGACAAGGATAGTCCCCGTCGAAATGGATGACATGGGTGTCGGGCGGGCGGGTCTGGTCTCCCGCCAGCGCCAGACTCGAGATGAGGGTGCCTCGGCGGACCTTGCGGTCGGCGTCGACGTAGGGAACCTCGCGCATCACGAGGAACCCACCCACCACCTGGACGAAGTAGCCTTCCTCGCGCAGCTTCGCGAGGTCGGCGTTACGACTGAACAGTACGCGTGACATTGAAGACGGTCCCCTGCTTGATGGTGACGACGCCGTGGGCGCCCAGCTCGCCCGCGTGCGGCTTCGAGGCCGCCTTGCGGTAGGTCATCGAGAAGACGACGTTCGCCTCATGCGGACCCGGGAAGGCCAGCTCGACGATCTGCTCGAAGGTCACCGTCGGTCCGCGCACAAGGCGCGCGCGGGTGTTGACGATGATCTCGATCTCGACCGGCGGGCGCGGAGCGGTGAAGAAGCGCTCGACGCCTGGCGCGCCGAGGTCGATCAGCGTCTCCGGCTCGACGAGGACGTCGGTGCCCCCGCGCACCTCCAGGAACACAGCCTCGTCCGGACCGGGCTTAGCCAGCGCCGCGAGCACCTGGCCGCTAATGACGGGCTTGCCCCAGCGCTGCTCGTGCGAGTTGACCTCGAACTTGAAGTCGCGATCGGTGAGGAACGCGATGAAGCGCTCGGCGCCGGCGCCGCGCAGGTCGAACGGCTCGTTGAGCCGGACGTCCTCGAAGTCGCCGTTACCGACGATCGCGAACAGGCTGTAGCCGCGCTCCGGCTCGAGGCCGGCGGCCTCTAGGATCTGGCGGCCGAGGGGGATGGGATCGGCGACCGCGAGGGGGCTGAAGTCGACGTTCTCGAGCGCGAACAGGATGCGGTAGGCGTTGGCCGGGCGCAGCGCGCGGCCCTCGCGGATCGCATCGCCGACGTCGTCGAATTCGGGTGTTTCCATAAGTTCTTTCCTTCTCGTTTGGCCGGACCGTTTCCCGGCTACGGAAGGATAATCGGAAGACCGGCGACCAACCGGAAAGGCGTCAGAACTCTTTTCTCAGCGTGCCGGCAGGGACGGGGCCGCAGACGAAGAAGGCCGGGCAGCGCGGGCAGACGCGCTGGGTGGGATCGGTCGGGAAGTCGCCGGCGCGGATCCGCCCGATGACCACCTGCAGCGCGTCGCGGCGGCGGCCGAGGACCAGGGGTGTCATGGCGAGCCGCGACACCCTGCCGTCCGTCAGGTGCACGACCTCGGCGGCGGAGCCCGGCGCGTTGTCGGCGATGGCGAGCAGCGCCGCCGCGACCGACAAATCCTCGGTGTCCGACTTGCGGTAGACCCCGGTGCGGACGCGACGATGGACGAAGTTTCCCTGTGCGTCGACAAGCACGTCGTCTGCGCCGTAGCGGACCTCGTCTCCGCCGAAGCGCAGGATCAGCGTTTCGGGCGTGAGGGGCGTGTGCGGCCCGCGCGTGCGGACGAAGGTGGCGACGAGCGCTACGGCCGCAGCTCGGAGCTCGGCGAACGTTCCGGGACCTTCGAGGCCGTGGTCGTCGCAGGCCGACCCGACGGCAGCGGCGAGGCGGGCGTCGTCGGAGACGTCGAGGCTGTCCCGGACGATCGCGCGCACGACGGAGCGCGCCGCCTCGTGCATGCGCATGTAGTCCGTTTCGGTCCGGCGACCGCCGATGCCCAGCACGTGGGTGTAGAAGAAGCGCCGCCGGCACTTCTCCTTTTCGAGCATCGCAATCTGTGAGTCCCGCAGGCGGACGGGTCCGTCGATATCGAGCGGGATCGACTCGCATTCGGGCGCGGGCGGGAGCGTGTGGAGGAGATCAGGCGTGCTCCGGATCACGCCGGGGCCGAGGCGCCCAAGGAATTCGGACAGCGGCCGGCTCTTCCCGTCGGACTTATGGGTCGCGGCGTAGAGCATGAGTCGGTCGCGCGCGCGGGAGGTCGCGACGTAGAAAAGGCATTCGCGCTCCTCTGCGTCGCCGGCGCGTAGCGCCTCCTTCACGTCGCCGGTCATGCCCGCGATGACGCCTTCCGGCGGCAGGCACTGGGGCGACTTGGCGGGGCTGGGAAGCGTGTCCTGGTTGAGGCCGGGGAGATGGACGCAGGAGAACTCGAGGCCCTTTGCTCCGTGGATTGTCATCAAACGCACAGCATCGAGGCCCTGTGCGGCGGCCGGCAACTGCCGGAGGTCTCGGTCGTCGCCGATTGCGACCAGCCTGCGGATGCGGTCCAGAAGCCTCGGCACGGCGCGGCCCTGCGTGCGGGGCTGTACGCGCAGGAAGTTCATCAGCTGCCAAATCGCGATTCCCTGGCTCCGGTCAGCAACGGATCCGGCTTCTCCGATCCGCGCGGCGATGCGGGTGCGGTCGAGGATGATCGTCGCCAGCGTCCGCCAGGGCGGCGAGTCGGCGTCGAAGCCGTCGAGGACGGCGGCAAGGCCGTCGAGCGCGAGGCCTCCGGTTGGCGAGATCGGCAGGGTTGCGCGCTCCGCCAGCCATTCTAGCGGCTCGTGCTCCTCGTCCCGAAGGAATTCCAGTACCGCGCCGACGTCGCCGAGCGTCAATTCGAGACCAGGCAGGCAGCCGGTCCGGACCAGCCCCATCGCACGGCGGTCGGCGAGCAGCGAGAGGAGGGAGAGGAGGTCCTTTACCTCCCCGCGCTCGAAGAGGCTGCCCAGGAAGAGCACCGGGATACCCATGCGCTCGAGGTCCCGCGCGATTTCGCCCAACCGCTCGTTCCCGGTGCAGAGCACGGCCTGGTCGCGGTAGGCGATGCCGGAGCGGAGCATCTCGTCGATGCCGTCGGCGATCAGCACAGGCTGCTCGTCCTTGCTCGTGCGCAGGCGGAGTTCGATCGGACGGCCGTTCGGGCCGCGTTCGGCGCGCAACGCGGCATCCTCGCCGCCCGCCGTCATCCGGACAGCGAACGCGGAATAGCCGTTCACGACCTCCTCGACGGAGCGGTAGTTCACCTCGAGCCTGCCCGGCGTGGCGCCCGGGAAGTCCTCCGACACGAACCGGGACATGCTGATCGGGGAGGCGCCCCGGAAGCGGTAGATCGACTGCCGCGCGTCGCCAACCACCCACAGGTTCTCACCGGTCGGGCGCAGGGCCTTCAAGAGCCGCACGCTAGCGCGGTTCACGTCCTGGTATTCATCGACGAGGACGTGGTCGTAAAGCCCGCCGATCTGCGCCGCGATGTCGGGTCGGGCCTCGAGCAGCTCGACCGGGAGCGAGACGAGGTCGCCGAAGTCGATCGCTTGGCAATCGCGCTTGAGCCGCTCGTAGACCGCATATATTCGTGCCACCTCGGCTGCCTTGAGTGCGTTCGTGCGTCTCGGCTCTTCCGCGCCTGCGGCGGCGCGCATTTCCTCGGCGCGAAGGGCGTAGTCCTCCGGACCGACGACCTCGTCTTTCGCGCGGGAGATGGCGGACAGGATGTCGCCGATGAGCCGCGTCGGGTCGTAGAGGTCCCGGTAGTGTTCAAGCGCGAGCCGAGGAAACTCAGCCTCGAGCAACTCGACCGCCTCGACGCGGTCCATCAGCCTGGGGTCGCCGGACAGCGAGAATTCCGGGCCGAGCCGGCGGATCAGGTCGAGGCCGAACGCATGGAACGTCCCGATCCACATCGCTGCCGCCTGTTCGGGCCGCTTGTCGGCAATCCGCTCGGACATCTCTCCGGCCGCCTTGTTCGAGTAGGTGAGGACGAGGAGCCTTCGGGGGTCCACGCCTTCGTCGAGCAGCTCGACGACCCGGGCGGTGAGTGTCTGCGTCTTCCCCGTGCCGGGACCGGCTTCTAGGATGTAAGGGCCGCCTCGGTGCGCGGCGGCGACGGCCTGGGCGGCGTTGAGCGGCTTGTCCGCCCGCACTTTCTCGTCGGGCTCGATCACTGGGAGCAGGAGCGCGTCGAACAGCTGTTGCGCGACCGTGTCGAACGGCGCGTTCATCCGTTCCGCGATCGCGGAAGCGGTCAACCCCTCCTCGAGGTGCAGGCGCCGCACAAGTGTCCGTGGGATGAGCAACTCGCGACCAAACAGGTCCATCTGGACCTCGCGGCGCTGGCGCCGGCCGTAGTCGACCACGCGGTCGATACCGGTCGGCGACGGTTCCGACGGGCGTGCCGGATCGGCCTCGATGACGGTCGCCGGCGCGCTCGCATCGCCGAGTTCGTGGTGGCCGAGCTCGTGTGCGACGAGGAAAGCCTGTTCGAACGGCGAGCCGACGTTCTCGTGTACGATGAGGTCGTCCTCGGGAATGAGCGTCGCCCGGCCGTTGTCGAGGACCGCAGCACCCGGATTGGCCGTGTCGACGTCGAGTCCGCGATCCTTCGCGACCGCAACCGCAAAGGCGTAGGGATCCGTGGGATCGAGCCCGCGCACCACTGCGGCGGCATGCAGCTCGGCGGCGCGCCGCCGTCCAAGCTCGATCGCGTCCACGGCTCAGTCGCCGTCGGCGAGGAGACGGGCGCGGTCGGCCTCGGAGACGTCCGCGTCGATCAGCACCTGCTCGAAGGAGACCTGTCCGTCCGCGCCGGGCTTACCGTCGGATTTGAAGCTCCTTCGGGAGGCGGTTGGCGGCGGCTGACGCATCGCCGCGATCACATGCGCCTCTGGGATAGCCAGAGCTCCGCCCAACGTCCGTAATATCGGACGCGGCGTCCGCGCGGGATCGATTTTTCGCTCTCGCAAGCACGTGACGACCTGGCGTGGCACGCCGAGCGTCGCCGCCAGCGCCTTGCCCCGATCGCCGACGAGCGCGTCGAGCGGGTTGACGCCTTCCGGAAGCTCCGGTCCGGCTGACTTGTGGACGATCCAGGCCGCGTCGATGCGCGACTTCTCCAGAGCGGACAGGGGCTCCTCGTCGTCGGCCTCGGGCGTAGCTAGCAGCCTCGACAGGTCAATGAGCTGCAGCGCGAACTGCGGATGCGCCTCCACGTAGCGAGCGAGGACCTCGCCGTCGTGGACCTCTTCCATCTGGAAGAGGTCGAGCACGTCGTCGAGGGTGGTTGGCGTAGGGCGGGTGGTCATTGGTCGTCCCCAGGATTGAACAGGGCGGCAAGCGTCTTAAGCGCCCGCGCCCGGTGATTGCGAACCGAACGGTCCGAGCAGCCCAGCGCCTTGGCGATCGTCATGACCGCTGGGTCGTTCGAATAGATCGGCCATCCGAGCAGCAAGAGATGCATGGTCCTGCTTTGTTCCGGTGGCAGGTCGTCAATCGCGAGATACACGCGATCGCGGAAAAGCGGGTCGGAAAAAAAGCTCGCCTCGAATGAATCGGTCGCCATGACGGCTACAGCGTTGGTCTCCGTCTGGCCTAAATCCTCCGCCAGCGCGTCGCTGCGGTTGTCCTCGCGCCACGCGCGCTCCTGCGCGTCAAGGCGCAGCCGCTTAATGGCGAGATCGAACCGGACCTCGAAGAAGTCGAGTCTGTCGTCGGGCCGCCTGCGGTCCGCCGATAGCATCTCGACGAAGCGGTCAAACACCGCATTGCGGATACTTTCGTTAACGATCGAGGCGGTATTCCCGCCCGCTTCCGCGCGCGGGACGGCGCGGAGAACCCGGTCGACGAGGATCTTGTAGAGCCGTTCGAACCAAGCATCAGAGTTATCCAAGCGGCTCGCCCGGACGAAGTGGAGGAGGCATTCGCTGGGGATGTAGTCCGGATGCTTACGGTCTCGGATGCCAGCGCGCTCCAGAAGGGCGTCGCGCGGAAGGCCCGCCAGCGCGGGCAAGAGCGCTTCGATGTTGTCGGGCCGCAGATATGGCGTGCCCTCCTTCCTGCGTTTCGTGAGCGGCTCGATCAACTTCTTTCCCCTATTCGGAGCGTCAGCATAAGTGCGTTGTTGAGGTAATCGTCGTGGCAAATGGAGCCGGAACGACTCGATCGAAAAATTCGTTCTAGGCCGATCTAACTCTTTGGGGAACGGCGCTTTCTTGTGTGTTGGGTGACGGCAACCATCTGCAAAAGTTCTGTGCATTGTGGGTCGAATGTCTTGCGCAATCTTGGGGCCACGTCATCCTGATCCATGAACAGGACCACACAATTGCTCCCGGTTTTGGTGCTCCTGTACATGACACCGGCGATCGGCGTTCCTTTGCTGTCGCGCATGAAAGCACGGAAATACTCTGTCACGATCTGGGTGGGAACATAGTCAAAATGGATGCGATTATCCCGCTCGATCTTCTTTCCAAAGTCCCCGACGAACTGCCGCATGAAAATCGCCCAGTCGTAAAGCCCGCTGCGACGCTGGTCGAAAATGCTGATGGCTGGGACCCGTGTTAGATCCAGGATGCGGATGCTTTTGCTGAGAGCAAAAGTCGCCATCGTGTGCCGGTCGCCGTTGCTACTAAGAGTTTCTGCCCGCGCGGTTGCCTCGTCGTAGGCGCCGTAGAACATCGGCACGCCGGCCGGGCTCATGCGGCTTTGCGAAGCAAATTGATATGGCGGCGGTCCAAGGTCGAACGGTTTTGTTATCGGCTCGCACGATGGGCGTTCACGGCACCGGAAGAAGGTGGTTCCTGCAGACAAAGTGCGGATGAGGCGCGCCTGTTTACATTTCTCAGTTACACTCTCCAGCAATTGTCGTGGTGTGATCTCATGCCCAAGTAACACACTCTTGGTGTCGTCGAAGAAATAGCGACGCTTGTGCTTTACCGTTTCAACGAACGAATCCCAACTCCACGCATATATTTCGTGTTGCCGCGATGCGTACGGATCGATCGCGCTCCATACTCGGTCTGGTAGCGCGCGGATGAGATCGGAAAATAGATCGTTGCCCGCGCAAGAGGCGATCTCGACGTAATTGAAGACGAGATCGTAGCTGACATAAGTCTTAGCGCCGACATATTCGCCTTCCCATCCAACCCCGTTGGCGGCGTCGTCGAAGCGCGAGCAGAAGCCGGCGAAAAAGAAACGAACCACCGTGGCAAGTGGTGCGCCCTTCGGGTGCAGCCCATCACCCCGGTAATAGGAACAGGGCCTGTCCACGAGGTTCTCCCTTATGAACCTCTTGACGGCAGGCTCTTCAAAACAAGCTGCTGAAACATATAGATCATCGGATGCATCGATGCCGTCCGGATCGCACATCGAGTCAAGATGCCTCTTGATGAAACTCATAAGTAACCTCGGTCACGGCATTTCAATTCCCGCTAAACGTCGGCTGTTAGCAGGTCGAGGCAGATGTGGGCGCTTTTCCCCCCGTTCCCTCGCTTCGCGAGGATGCGCATCGCCCCACCTGCTATGGAGCGTTTGGGCCGCATGAGATGGCCCTCGGCGATTATGTTATGTCGGTTTTTCAAGTGATATTGCTCCGAAGCCGACATTCCGGAAAGTCCCAAAGCCGGTCTACCGAGGCCGGTGCGTTGGCACCGGCCTCGGCCTCACTCATGCTGCCCAAATCCGCCCAGTGGTGCAGTTCACCAGCGCACGTGTCGCTTCGAGGTGGATTTCGGCAACCCCTTCTCGCCCGACGTAGATCGCACCCGCGACGCTTTCCACCGCGAATGGCAGGGCGCAGACGTCTTGCAACGGCATGCCAACCATCAGGTCGGCCTTAACGTCAGACACAGCTTCCCCGTACAGGTGAAGCTCACTGGCTCTCAGCAGGAATCGCCCCGGCGCATCAACCTCGGCCTGGATGCACCCGTTACGCCAGAACAACGTGGCATATACCGGCCCATCTTCGGTAGCGAAGGTCACGACAGGTTCGCATCGCTCTGCCAGTAGAGCGAGCAACTCGGCCTGCCCCCCCGGCGCATACCGAACTACCGCCGCTGCGATCAGGTCAATGTGGCCGTTGGCCCCGACCTCGCGTAACTTCGCGAGTTCAGCACGGCGATCTTCTACGCCATATGGAAGCCGAGAGTGCGCAACCAGGGCCCCGCCGACACAGGGAACATAATCGAGCACGATGCCGGGACGGAGCGCTTCGTCGAGGGCATCATACTCGACGTAGTAGGACAGGTATTCCAGGTCGCGCTGATTCTCGAAGTCGATCGCGACAGCGCGGACACTGATGCCATAGGCATCGAGCGGCAGGTTATCTTGCGCCGTGCCGCGTAGAGCGTCCACGTGGGCATGGACCGTCGTTCGACGCTGCCATAGCGTCTTCATATCGACGGCGATCGACCGGGCCAACGCCTCGATCTGCTCCGGCCTTGCCGAAACGAACCGGGCAGCCCCAGTGTCGCTCGCTGAACGCTGCAGGACGACCCCACCCGCTTCCTGATAGGGCGGGAACTGAAGCAGGTGGCGGCTTTGGGTATCGGCGATGTGGACCGGCGACGGCAGACCGATCCGTTGCCAGGGCTGACCATCAACCTCCCGCGCGATCGCCTCGCGCAGCAATTGCAGGTTGAAGCCATGCGCATCTCGCCGAACGGTCTCGACCGGGAAGAGGCCGGGCTGGCCGACGTCGGTCACCCAGATCTCGGCCCCGATCTTCACCGATCCGGGCCTATGGGATTCAACCAATGTACCCCCCGGCAATGGAAACTCATGGTCATCGTGCTCGAGAGCGATCACCAGATCGGTCCCGAGGTCGGCGATAGCTTCGTCGTCCATCATATCGATGACGCTCACGCCATCGCCATCGTCGTTGCGGCTTATGCGCAGATCTAGCATGAGCGCGCTGGCGAGGGCCGCTGCCAGCGATGTACCGTTATCGAGCTTGCGCGATCCCAGTGACGAATGGCACTTGTTGCTCAAGTGGGCCTGGAGCGTTTCACGATCAAAGTTCTTCATTACGGAATTCCTTTCTTTTCCATTCCTTGGCATCTGCCAATCTTCAATCCTGACCAATCGAAGGTCAGTCCTGACCGGAAAATCAAAGGAGCCGTCAGGCCCGCAGGCATGCGGGCCTGTCTGACAAGGCACTGTGATGGTGTCAGCGGCGCGGCAAGCTGCCGCGCCGGGGCAGTCGCCTCAGGGCGTCACCGCCATCGATGGTGGTGACCCGACGAAGAAATGGGTGCGGTTGTGCTTGGCCAGCACTCCCTGCTCTTCCAGCCGCTGGAAGTGCCAGGCGATACTCCCGGGACGGGCGTCGGTTTCGCCGCCGCCCGATGCGCTGCTGACGAGATGACGCTCAGGAAGCGGCTCGACCTCATGAAGGGACTTGATCGTCGCCATGACGCGATTTGCAGCGACACGTTGCCCATCGAGCAGCTGCGGATACGTAATGCGCAGCATGCGCATCACCAGGTCTGTGCCGGCCGAGTAGTCCGGCTTGGATCGGCCGGGTCGATCAGTGATAGCTTTGCTCCCGCGTGATCGGGTTGATCGCGCACGGCGCCGGGGCGCAGCAGGCTCATCCTCCTGCCCGGCGTCGGCGGATTGGCCGACAGGAAGATCGACTTCCTCGAACGCACCCTGCGCGTTACGGATAATGTAACGCGGCTCGCGGCAGACATCGAGCAAATTGGCCTTCGCTGCATAGACGACAAGGAAATCCTCGCGTTTGAGCTCCGGGAAGAGATCGCGCAGGTCTGACGCTTCCTTGGTGCCACGCTTGCCACCCCAATCCTGAAGCAGCCGGACCTCCACCGCCATACGCGGAGCGGTGGTCCACATCGCCACACCGCGCAGGCGTGATGCCGCCGTATTCCAGGGATCCTTCTGCGGCACGAAGGCCGCCTTGGGAACGTGGCCGATAATCGTGAAGAAGATACCCAAGGCCTCGCACATGCGGCCCAGATAGAAGAAGAAGTTGGTGGTGGCCTCACCTTCCATACTGTCGAAGCCCGCCATGCTGGTGGCGGAATCCAGAATGACGCCGACGATCCGGTCGTCAGGATCGTCGTGACGGTCGTTCCACTTGGTGATGTAACGGCGGACCTCGTCCATTACCGCAGATGGACGCCAGACCCGGTCCTCCCCAAACCGCAGCAGGCTGGCGTTGGGATGTTCGAACTCATCTTCGCTCATGCTGATGAACGGCATGATATGCAGGCGAGAGCAGGTATCCTGCGAGACGGCGGCGCTCTGGTGCATCGTGTTACGCACGATGTCGCGAAGGCGCCCGACGATCTGCGAGCGCGTATCTTCGGCCGTCAGGATCAGGACATGCCCTGTCCCATTGATGGTGCCGCCCAACCAGGTGGGCGCCGGCCTGTGCTCAGGACGGCTGGCGATCATCGCCGCCATCCAGAGCAGAAGCTGGGTCTTGCCGGTAGATCCGGCGCCGAACCACACGGAGGTGCCCCGCTCGGCTAGCCAGCCGTCGATGCGAAACGGGATTTTCGGCGTCGCGCTTTCGACGTGGTGGCTCGCCAGCCACTTGTCGGTTTCCGGGCGGGAGTTCCACCGCGGTGTCGGCGCAGCAGGCGCCTTTTTGGTCCTGCGATCCGGATGCACCGGATCGTGGTCTGTCTCGGTAGGCGCGCTCATGCTGATTCAATCCTGCCAGGGACTTGGGCTCATGGTGAGCCCCGGAGGGAAGAATTCAGCATTCAGCCGAAAGCCTTTATATATAGTTATGGGACATGGGCGGCTGGATGAATCAGCCGCCCTGTACCCAACCGCGCGCTGAATTTTTGCGAGCACGCCTGCGGAGCCCGCAGTTAGAGTACCGTCGCCCGGCTATGGAACGAGATGAGGCGCAAGGATCGCGACCTTGTCGGCATCGCGCACAAAGGCATCATACAGCCTGGCTGCTGCGAAGGCGGTTCAATGCTCTGCGTAGGATCGGTGGCCCGGACGCTCCGTCACGAAGTGCGACAGGCGATGCCTACCCTCAAGCGACGAAGCCCCAAGCCCGTCCATATGCATCCACAAGATAAGGATTGCGGTGAGCGTCAGAACATCGCCTTCACACTCCGCCCTGACGTCACTCCACTTCCCGCGATCCACCAGCCAAGTGACGAGTTCCGGTCGGCAAGTCAGCTCGGTGGGTGTTCCAAGCCTTGCGGCGACCCCTGCTATGTGCGGCCGCGCGGCGCCGACGCACATCTCGGTCATCGGCTAGGTGTGCCCCGCCTGTTCCCGTCGCCACGGCGACAGCAAACCCTTGATGGTTCGGTGGGATCAGACGGCGCACAGGCGATCTTTGCGCGGGCACAGGCCTGCTGGAATGACAAGCGACTGCCGTCTTTGTCGTCGGAGATAAGCTGGACGACCTGTTGGCGTCCGAGGCTGCCCATTTGTACTAAAACCGGTCCCACATCATTTCGCCATGCGGGACCGATCAGGTCAGGCAATCGGCGGCTGATGGGCCGACTTAGCGTTCAATCGCGCCAGCAATGGCGCGAGGGCGGAGCAGTCGGGATGGGCTGGCGCGAAGCTACCGACGCAATATGCAGTGGTGGCCGCAGCGCGCATGTCGGCAGGCAGATGGACGAGCCAGTCAGCATGGAGCCTGTGCCGCATGGCGGAGCCACACCAGTTTGCCACCGTCTGCCCATGACGCGCATCATGCCGCCAACTCCGGGTGGTTATCAGCAGATGGGCATGGGGCGGCGCGTGGGTTTCCCCGCCATCGCTACGTGCATGGATGGCCCAGGCCACGGCCGGACCATGCGCTGCAATTGTGTCGTGCGCATAACTATGGATCATCGCTACCCAGGCTGCAGGCGTTGCGGCTGGTGGTAGGGTCACCACTACATGCCAGGCCCGTATTGCATCGGAGGGGAGGCCAGCGCTCGCCGCATCCAGCTCCGCCCAGATCCTTCCGTCTTCGGTGGCCCACTTGGGATGGCGCGATGGCAAGGCGAGGCCATGAGCAAGCAGATCATCGCGATGCCGATAATCGATACTGCCACGCACGTCGGACCCGCTGCTCCGGGTGATATAAAGATAATTGGCCAGTGCACTGGCATGGGTGAAGCGGCGGTCCCCGTCCATGGCTTTCCAGCCAGTAGCGGAGATAGGGCGAATACTGACGCTGCGACGAAGATGGAGGGGTGCATTTGTAAGGGCCATGGAAATCTCTTTCAAAAAGGGGAAGGGACAGGATCAGGCTTTGATGGAGATGGAGCAGGCCTGCTATGCCGCCAGTGCGCGGGGTGATTGGCATCGTAGATTGCGCCAAATTGCCGTGCCTACGTGACCCAGCCTTTCATCGCTTCTGCGATGAGCGTGGTCTCCGTCAGATCCGGATCCGAGAGCCGGGCGGCTGGAAACCGTTGCACGCAGGTGGCCGGATCATGCACAGGCATGGTATGTGATGCGCGCCTGCCTGTGGAAGCGGGGCGGGTCCGAAGCTCAGTTCGCGATGGTCTCGATTTCGTGGAGGTGCAGGCGCGAGGCCGCAGTGTTTCTATCGCGCAGCCAACCCACAAGGTGGGCCTGAAGGATCTGCGCGACCTCTCCGCCCAGCGTGGTATCCTTGGCCATGAGATCCATGATCATGCGCCAGTTGGCGATCGCATCGATTTCGAGGTCGACCGCGATCCGATCGGTGTCGGTGCGGACCCAGGCGGTGAACCGCTCGGTGGGGTCGGCTGGCGCACAGGCGATCTTTGCACGAGCACACGCCTGCTGGAATGACAGTCGCCTGCCGTCCTTGCCATAGGAAATAAGCTGAACGACCTGTTGGCACCCGAGGCTGCCCAGCACACGAACCGCCGCGTATCGGTTCGCGTCCTGCACGGTCTTCAGCTGAGCGAGCATCTGGTCGGGGCGATAGGCTGCCAGCGTGGCGCGCTCATCGGCAAGATGCCGGCCGAGGAACAGCAGCAGGTCCTCGACCGGATCGGAAGGCGACAGGACCATGGTCGCCAATTCGAAGGACACCTCGCCCTTGTGGACGTGGCCTGACATGACGGCTGCCCCGACCGGCAGGGCATTATCCCGTCCGATCTGATGTCCGGCATCGATAGTCGAAAGTGTGCAGATGGTAACGGTATGCGATGGAAGCATGGTACGCTCCTTGAACACGCAGATCGCCCGCCTGATTCGCGGTGCGTTGTCTGCATGAATGTTCGGAAACACCGGCCACCACAGCCGGGCAGTGAAATGAAGGCGCGAGCACAGAGGTCCTGGCTCGCACCCCCTTGGCTTGCCACCCTGTCGGGCAGGAATAAGGGCAGACCAGGATCAGGCTTCGGTGGAAGCGGACCAGTCCTGATAAGCGGCCAGTGCGCGGCGGGCTGGGTGATCGGTATCGTCGAACGCGCCAAACTGCCGCGCCCACGTGACCCAGCCTTTCGTCGCTTCTGCGATGAGCGTGGTCTGTGTCAGATCCGGATCCGGGAGCAGGTAGGCTGGAAGCTGTTGCACGCAAGGGGCCGGATCATGGGGAATGCACAGGCATGGCATGCTGTGCGCAACAGCTTGTTTAAGATGCCAAGTGTAGCTGCGTGGAAGGTCGCGCCAGCGCCCCTCGGTGTCCACAGCGGCCTTGGCGATGGCGGGGTGGTCATGCGCGAGGCTTGAGAGCTTCGACGGCAAGGACTGCCAATGATCCCATGACAGCAAGGCGCCGTCTTCTGGAATGCGCGGTTCGAGCCAGTCGAGCAGCGCGTCTGGCAATTCATCATCGCGCAGTGCGCGGGCCTGCGTCTCGAAGCGATAGCCTTCGCCGTCGGGTATCACCGAGAAGAGGGCGAGGCCGATCAACGGCCGGTTATCCTGGTGGAAACATTGCATGTAGCAGGTCGCGACGTTGCGGGCAGCGATAGCCGTGGCGCGCGGCGAGAAGCCACGCGCTTCGATGGTGTCGAAGTACATGAGATACGTCCTTTAGTGTTGGGGTGTTGGAGAAATTTCGGCTGGATTTGATGTCAGCCGTCAGTGGGGGACAGATTGTCGAGATGAATGGTGCCCGCTGGAAAATCGGTGATCTTCAGCCAGTCGATCAGATGCGCTTCGATGACGCTGCCGATCCTTCGTCCCAATGCGGTTGTCGCGCCGATCCTGGCCATGGCGAGACGCCAAACTGAGATCACGTCGATTTCGAGCTGATGGATGAGGGGAACGGGATGCTTGAGCAGCCAGGACAGAAAATCATCGCTGAGATGGGGTGCCGAGCACGGCAGGCCCGCCTGAAGACAGGTCGCCGGGAAGGTGGCGGGATCGCCGTCCACCCGCGCGGCGGCCAATTCGATGACCGGGTGGCGACCGCGACCGGCAAGCGCCTCGGTGATGCTGGGCATCACACCAAAGGACGATCGCGTGAGCAGCGTCGCAATATGCGACAGACCGTAACCTGTAAGCGTGGCGCGCGGATCGAGGCGATCGTCGAGCCACGGGAGCAGCGAAGCGGAGGTCGCGCCAGGGCCAAGCACGGTGGCGTCGAGCTGGAACTCGACATCGCCATTCTCGATGGTTCCGGTAAACATCGCAGCGCCGATCACCCTTGGCGATGGGGTTTCCAGTCGGTGCGCGACGTCGAGGACAAGAAAATGGACGGCGGTGATGATATGATGGGGGAGCATGGGTACGTCCCTGGGATGCGTGCCATCGCTCCCGACCGATCAGGGCGGGAGGAACGGGTGACGCGAATGTGGTGAAAAGCCTCGCAGCGAGGCGGCTGTGTGAAGAACCCTTTCAGGCGAGCGAAGGCGAGTTTCCTCTTTTCCTCCTTCCTGAATTCTTCTCTTTACCCGCTGGACCGGCTTTCTCTGCGCTCCTTGGCCGCAGACCACTACCTTTGCTTCCCCTGCCTCAAGGGCGGGGCGGACATGCGGCTGAGCAGGGTAGCGCATGAGCATTTCCTTTTCCTGTCCTGTGCATGAAGTCTGATGAGAGGTATCTCACAAAGTGGTTCAGCGCTTCGGGCCGCGGCGAGATCGGGCGGCGCGCTGGATTTGGCGCCGGATGGCATCCTGTTTCTGAGGCACTGCCTTCTCCTGAGCCTGGGGAGGCTGGTCGCGTTCTGGTTCTGACCGCTCTTGCGCAAGCGGATGGTCCAGCATCGTCATCAGCCGCTGCCAGCCTCTTTTTGTCTTCCGCTGTTGTGATGACTGGAAGGAAAGCTGGTCTACCACGTCGATGGCAATGCCGAGTTTCTTCGCGGCGCGCCGGCTTTCCGCGATAAATTCTGGCGTACCGGCAATCTCGATACGGCCAAAGCGATCGGCTGCGAGCTTGAGGACGGCCTCGACCGTCGCGCTATCCATACTGTTGACGGCCAGAAAGGGGCCATGGTCGGTGAAAGCGGCAAAACGGGGCTGGCGATCGGACCAATAGGCTATGCCGCTGTCGATGCGACGGGCTTCATATCCCGCGACTGGCTGCGGGGACGAAGGGCTTCGCGCGTCGGACCGGGCATCGGCGACGATGAGGTCAGGCGCGCTGAAGGCGGCGATGGAAAAGCCGCTGTCGTCGGGCAGGTCGAAGGCCTGATCGCGCAGCAGGCGCACCGCCGCGATACGCCCATTGAACAGGCTGCGCAGCGATGCGATGTGTTCGTCCCGCGCGCTGCGCAAAGTCCGGCTGATCTGCGCGCGGACATGCGGCGGCGTCGATGCAGGCAACATCGACAGGATATCGCCTGACCCTGCCCATGCGTTGGCGATCGCCCGATCCCGTGCTGCCTGGAGCGCTTGAATGCGCCTTTTCGCGCCGGCGGCGATCTGCGCGCGGTGCTCGCGCCGATCGAGCCAGCGCCTGAACTGTTCAGGATTATCGACGCGCGGTTCATAGGGCTGGACCGCAAGGTCGGCGGGAGGCGGAGAATAGGGGCCAAGGCGCGTTGCATGGGTGAGCTTTTTCCAGGTCAGGTCGCGGCCTACCCGCGTCAGTTTGACATGCTCGTCGCCGGAAAACACTTCGCCGCCCCCGGATTTGGGCCGGATCTCCATGCCGACGTCCGCCATGGCCCGGTGCGCCTCTTCCCAGCTTTTTGCCCTTCGCAATATCGGGCCCGCCCGTTCCTGCGCCATGCGCGTGAAAGAAGACAGGCCGCTGGCGCGCTCCCATTGCAGGATATGCTGATCGATCGGCGGCGCGTGCCGGGCGCGCGGCGGCGGCGCCCCTTTGCGCACCAACTCACCGTCTCGTATCTCATATAAGGTTCCGGCCTCATGTTGCAGGCCCAGATCATGATCGAGCCGTGCGATGGCACGCTGCATGGCGTCCTTATAGCCCTGCCGGTTACCAAAGGGCGTGGCGGAGGCCGTGATCGGATCAACCGTGATGATCATCATATGAAGGTGCAGGTTGTCGGTATCACCATGCAGCGCCCACAGGCACAGGGCCTGAGGGCAGCGTAATTCTTCGAGGGTGGTACGGACGATCTGCTCGCACTGCGCGCGGCCCGGCATGGCTTCTTCCGTGCGCATGGACCCGACGGCGTGGCGTACAGGCTTCGCCCCGGGCGGCAGTGCGCGCGTCAGGCGGTCGCGCATATCCTTCTTGCCCTCGTCCCAGGACAGAGCGTGCCCTGACGTGATGGCGCCGCAATCCAGCACGCGGACCTGTTGCGGGCTGGGCATTTCAGCCTCACCGTCCTGCGCATCGGTCATATAGTTTGATAGCGTCAGGCCATGGGCGATGGCGGCATTTGTCTCGAACGCGTCCAGCAGGCCGCGAGGATCCGATTGTCCATCGGCTATATAGCGCGCCAGCACTTCGGCGAACCGCGGTGCTTGGGCCGTGGTCGTGTCGTTCTCTATGAGCTTAAGGATCATGACAAGGCCCCTGAGCCGCAGTGGCTCATCAGAGGAAACCACCCATCCGCCTGCGTGCGGATCATAGGTTGCGAGATACGACAGGATCGAGCGACCACCGGGGACGGCGCCGACAGACGCTGGCCCCCATCCTGTGTAAAAATAATCCTTCGCCCGCAGCATAGGGCGACAGCGAGGGGCAAGATGGATCATCCTGTGATGAGGCGCGGCATAGGGAAACGCATGGATATGCGGCGCAGCCTGACGAACTGCGGCAAAGCGCAACAGGGCGTGGCAGGACCCAGCGTTACAGATCATGACAGCAAGGCCGACTTCGCCGATGTCGGGAGCGCACATAACGGTGTCAGCCGCGATAGAGCAATATGGCCAAGGCGAGGAACGTGGCGGATCGCCAGAACCATTGGGCGGCGATCTGCCACTTGCGGTGCCGCCAGCTCAGCGCGTCCTGCAAAGCGCTAGCCTGCTCGGTCCGGATTGCTTCGAGCACGAGATCGGTCGGGCTGTAGCGCGTCATGCCCGTGGGGGACGGCGTCAGCAAATCCAAAAGCGGACGCAGGTTAGCGATATGGGCGCCGAGGCGCTTGTTGAGATCGCGCTGGGTCGCGGTGCGCTGATCAATCTCGCTGAGATGAGTTGTAAAATCGCGGAGCATGGCCTGGCGATGGACCAGCAACGCGTGGTCCATGTCTTTGGCCACGCCGATGATGTCTTGCCATTTACCCAGAAAATCTTCGCGGCCGCCGGCGAGCACGCGCGCGATCTTATCCTGGGCGTCTGCCAAGAGTTGCTGGAGGTCGTCCTTATAATCCCGCATGATCAGTGCGCTGCCTTCCATCTGCTCGACCTGAAGGGCGCCAATCTTGAGCAAGCACAGCAGCACGTACAGATCGTCATCGCGCTGGAGACCGTTGCGGCCGATGTAAGCGAGGACTGCCTGCTGCTGGGGCTCGGTGAGGAGACCCATCATGACTTCTAGTAGGCTGTCTTGGGGGGCTTTAGCACTCATGTCAGACCATCCAACTGTAGTCTGCGGGCAGGGCGAGGAGATCGGCGATGGTGTCGAGCTGTGTGGTCCAGCCGTGCAACCAGCTACGCGTGGACAGACGCTGGCTGAACCTCAGTTGCGGCGATTCCAGAGCCTCAGTGAACGTGAGACCCAGGGCATCAATCAACGCGTAGGTGCCGGGCGTAAGCGTCGGCATCTGGAGGATGCGACCGTTGGCGGCGAGCAGCTCAGCCCGGGCCTGTCCGCCAATCTTGCGGCCATGTTTGTTGACGATGCCATCCTCCCACAGGATGAAATCCTCCGACATTCCTGCGGCCAGATTCTGGACGACGACATAGTCGGCATCGGGCCCAAACTGTTCGAGAGCAGTGAGGACCGAAGATATGGACGCCAGGAGCGGGGTGATCGCCAGCACGACGACGAAGCGGCGCCCTGCCTCGCTATGGGCTTCGACCAAATCGCGCGAGCCGAGATTCTCATTCAGATTGGCGAGATCGGTGAGCGACCCGCCGGGCAGATCGATAGCGATCAGCTCGGCATCGCTCTCCGCGAGATCGAGCAGTTGACCTCGTTCGCGAGAGGAGCGGCCATTGAGGCTGATAATACCGGTCAGTGCATCTTGTTCGGCAGCGATCTCGCCTTCATCGTCCTGCTGCCCTAGAAAGGTCAGGAGCTGCATATTGTCGGGATCGGCATCGACCCCGATGCAGCGGTAGGGCGCCGTCGTCTGGAGATGACTGCGCATCAGTTCGATGGTGGCGCGTATTATGGTGCTCTTGCCGATGCCACCTTTGTGCGACGGTGCAACCAGCGTGGTTCTGGAAGGCGCCGTCGGCGTGGCGGTTGATGTGCTGCAGGGCGTTTGAAATTTGATACGCATAGTGTCTCCTTTGGTGGTGCGGGGATTGAGTCTTCAGGCGGTGCGCCGTGGTCCGGGGCGACCAGAGCTGTTCAGAGGTGGGGTTCGCGGAGGGGCTTCAGATTCAGGCGGCGGCGCTACCGCCCGCGATGCACTTGCCGGCACGTTCGGTCGCGGGCTCTGGCGCGGCGGTTCGGCTGTTTCATTGAGAGCTACCTGCCGCGCAGCAGCGCTCGGTGCCGGTATCGCCCCATCTGCCGCAGCAGGTGCCTGCTCCTTGAGGATGCGGTGATGATAGGTGCGCAGCGTTGCGGCATCGATGTGATAGCCTTGCCCTGCGAGCCATTCGGCGATCCGCGTGAAACTATGCTTTGCAGCGCGGCGCTCCTGGATGTTCGGCCACATCGCGCGGACGACATCCGTCAAGGATGCTTCCTCCTGCGGCGGTTCGGCGCGATCATTGATCCGGGCCTGGGCAGCCTTCTGGTTCAATTGATCGGCGGAAAAGCGTCTACGCACCATGGTGGCGGATCCGGCGGGTCTTTGATTGGGCAGAAGTGACAGACCCTAGTGATGGACACGTGCCGGACGATGTTGCGCGGCGCCGATGGATGTCGCCGCAAAACCGGCGAAGGCTGCGCCACGTAGCGGGTGGATAGAGGATGTTGCGGGTCATGACGGGGGTTTTAGGACGGCGGAACAATACCCGTGCATCAACTACACATGCAAAATGCAAAAAGTTCGGTTTTTGTTATTTTGGGCAAGATCAGGCTTTCTGGCGGGTCGCTAGCGCGCTTCGCGTCAGGGGTTGACGCGCTTGCGCCGAAGCGGTGCTGTGCCGGTGCATCTGGGATAGCTACTGCAACCCAGGAACTGCTGCCCGCCGGTGCCCCAGCGCTTGACCATCGGCGCGCCGCATTTCGGGCAGACCCTGGCGGCACGCTTGGGCTTCTTGGATTTACCCTTGGGCTTGGGACCGGATGGCGGTGTGGTATTGAATTTGGGTGCAGCGGCGCTTTGGATGAGCGCAGGGTTGATCCCGAGCTGCTGCATGTCCGCCTTCGCCTGATCTCGCTTGCCCAAAGCCTCCAGAAGGTCGCGATCCTCCTGTGCCGCGCGCTGGACGACAGTTTGAACCTGTCGCTCCAGCCTCGAAATCGCGGCGTTCAGCACACTCCTTCGATGCGCGATATCTTTGGCGATGGTGGCGCGGTGGGCGTGCTCCCATTCCATCGACTGTGCAGATGATGGCGTCAGGGACCGCGCAACCTCCAGTTCGACATGGGCCCGCCAGAACAGAAGGCTTACGATCCGGTTTTCGCCAAGTCCTGTCACCGCTGTGAGTCTGGGGCGCGTCACATCGGTGGCCGTCCGGATCCCGCATATACGGAGCTGCCGAAGCAAAGCCTGGCCGATGCCGGCGATGGGCGCGCTGTCGATCGGCACCGTCTGTACGATGCTCTGGATTTTTGCGTCTCTCGCAAGCGCCGCCAGTCTGGATAGGCGGGCGGGCATGTCGGCTCTCAGACGTGCGAGGGTGTTGAGATCGTCGCGTAGGACACCAGCCTGTTTGTGAACCTCCCAAAGGCCAATGCGCGTTCGCCAAAGCTCAAGCGCCCGCTCAGCTTGCAATTTGGCAGCTTCATACTGCTCGAACACCGCAATTGCGTTGGAATTGGGTGACGTCTGCGCCGGCTTTTGCTGGAGGTTTGGCCAGCCGGGTTCGAGTTTGTCTCCGGCCTGCCGCTTGGCCTCGCGCAGCGCGCGCGAAACGGCGCGATGCAGATCGGCGTCGGCAGTATCGGTGCGGAGGATAGGAGCAGGGACATACTTGAAAACCGGCTGCCCTGTCGCTTGCTCGATCCGGCACCAGGGGCAGGGCGCGGTCTGGACGGCGATGCTGTGACTGGCATTGCGGGGGCAGGGAAGAAGCGTGTGTTCAAGGTCGGCCAATGCGCTAGCCCATTGAGCCGCCGCCGGGCGTGCGCCCATCCGCACAGCGAATGCCCGCTCGAACAACAAACGGATGCCGGGCGGAAGCTGGTCAAGGGAAAGGGTGGCAGGCGGCGGCTGCAGGCCGGTGTAGCGCAGGCGCGAGTAAGCGAAGCGACTGGCCTTGATGGCCGCATCGAGCGGGACCGGACGACCCTGGGCAATGCCGGCGAACGGGTGACGGCCAAGTCCCAGGATTTGAAACACCAAGACGGCTAGCCCAAAGGCGTCGTGATCTGCTGTGCGATCGATGTCTGAGAGGCGTAGAGACTGTAGTTCCGGCGGCGTGTATTCCGCCATGCCGACCATGCAGCGATGGCCTGGAATTTGAAAACTGTCTGCGTCGATCAGCGTGACTGTTGCATGCCTGGAGACCAAGAGGCCGGCGCTGTTGATATCGCCGATGACAGCGCCGCTGGCATGGACTTGGGCAATGACGCGCGCGACGTTGAGCGCGGTTCGCACCAGAAAGCGCCAGTCGGCATCGGGAAACAGCGTCCGTCGTGACCCCGGCGTCAGCAGTTCATGGATGGGCTGATGGTCAAGGACGCGCGCCATGGCGAAGCCGGCAAATTGTCCTTTGCCGTCACGAACGATATCGAGCGGAAAGGCGACATTAGGGCAGTGATCGCCCAGACCTGCCTTGAGCATTGCGGTGATTTTGTCTTCACGCGCGGTGTCGGGCTTGAGGTACAGTTTGACTGCGCGAATGGGATCATCGGCCAGCGCAAAGACTTCACCTTCCCCGCCGCGCCCGATGCGCTGGCCAAGGGAAAGGCGCCTGCGCCCGCACCAGAGCGGCGGCGTGCTCACCTGCAGGCTGCCAGGATGAGCGTCTTGTCATCGTCGGTTCTGCCATTGACGCTGTCCGATCCGAGAAAGGCCGACAGCTGCCCAGACATGAGCCTCTGGCGTCCATGCTCGGTCGTTGCATCGAGCGCGCGGAACATGCCGCCAAAGAAGGCCGCATGCGGCACGTGTTCGACAAAATCTAGGGCCAGGCGCTCCAGACCATCGGTCATCAACGCGATCCGGTCGAGCGCAAACCCTGCGAGAAGTCCGATCCGCAGTTTGAGGGTTGGATCGGTCAGAAAGAAAGTGGTGGAGGCATAGTCACCATGTTCGGGCCAGCTAAGCGCTATGAGCGTTTGGTTGTCCTTGTATCGCGCGACGATCGCGCCGTCGCCGATATGGGCGGTCATCGTCGAGAGCCCATCGGATATTGCCATGACAAGCGTGGTAGCAAAGTCGCCGCATACCAGACCACGCCGGGTTGCCGCCTGCGCGATTAGGCCGCGCACGTCCTGTACCCACATATCGATGAGCGCAGGGGCCGGTATCTGCTGATGCTCGGCAATCCACTGCCGGGCGCGGCGAGAAAGCGCATGGACGGCCAACGCGGCGCCCGAGCCGCCATGGCTTGCGCTCCCCGCGCCATCGCAGGCGATGGCGACGAGGAACGCCCCCTTCGCCGCCAGAACGTGGCAGGCGTCCTGGCGGTGTTCATGTCTTGCGGCATGCGCACTGCCGCAAACAGACGCATTGGCCCAGGTCCAGATCGCCATGGCGCTCAGACGATCTCGGCCCAGCCGTCGGGCGCGGCGGGATTGCTCAGCAGCACCTGACCACCGACACTCGAACGGGAGACCGCAGATAGCGAACTGGACAGCCAGCGGAACAGATCGCTGAAAGCCAGGCCACGCAGCATCAGCGGCGCGTTGACCGAGATCTTTGCTAGCGTGTCCATGTCCGCGTCTTCGACGCCGACAGCGAAGAAGCTGAAGCTCTTGCGCTCATGCGCCTCGCGGATACGCCGTGCCGCCCGTTCGTAGTCGTCCGTCGGGACCCCGTCGGTGATCATGAAGATCCAAGGGCGGTAGTTGGGAACGCCGTTGGCGCGATATTGCGCCTGTCGATCTGTGACCAGATCGATGCCGCAATTAATTCCGCCGCCCATGGGTGTGCCACCCTTGGCCTTGAGCGGTTGTGGGTAGAAGTTCTGGGCAGAGCCAAACTCTGCGACCACGTTCACAGTGTCACCGAAGGTGATGACACTGATGTCGACCCGCTTAGCAGCGAGACGATCCTCGCGCAGTTCCTGGGCGAACTGCGCCAACCCCTGGTTCAGCGCCGCAATGGCTTCGCCGTCCATTGATCCGGACGTGTCGAGTAGAAGGACGCAGGCGCATCTGGGATCCGGGTTATCGGCGAACTCGACATCGCCGAAGGCTTCCTGGGCGAAATCACTCTTCATATCAGCCTCACTGGTCGGTGAGCGATGCGCGCAGGGGATCTGCCTGCACCCTCACAACAGAGGTGATAGGAGATTTAGTCAGATTCAACAAGTCTTCAGAATGAAAACATTCTGAAATATCGCAATAGGGGCTTACGCCAGCCCTTATTTGCGCGGTTTATGGGCTTTCCTGCATCTGCGCTATCTCGGTGAGCAGGTCCGTACGGGCTGCATCGGTCATCAGCCGCCGACCACTGAGCCAGCACCACAGGGTGGATGCGACCGTGACGACGTCAACGATCAACCTTGTGCCAGGCCCGGCCAACTCACCCGCCCACAAGAGCGATACGTCCTTCCGATGGATGAGGCGCATTTGCGTGAGCGAGCGATCGGTTCGGCCGGGTAGGGGTAAGATATTCTGCAGTTCGGCAGGCATAAGTACGGCAATCGGGTCCTCGGGAGAGAGCGTAGTGCCATCTGGGTTATCCAGCCCTTTGCTGATCGCAGTGAGGAAATCGGCCTCATTACGTTTTGCGAAAGCGACTGCCTGGCTAGCGGGTAGGCACGCGTCGATGAGTTGCAGGGCGATTGCCAGCCGGCAGCATTGGTGCAGCGTATAGCCGCGGCGCAGCGCTGGGTCCTCCTTGCGCGACGACGGCCATTCGTAAGTGCTGATCTGTTTGAGGCGGGCGCGGATGCGGGTGCGCACCTCGGCATCCAGATCGGGATAGAGGTTAAGCGGAGCGTCGGTGCTACTGGCGGTCAGCACCATGTAAGCCAGATCCTCAAGGTGGGCGGATGTAAGGCGTTGCGGATCGGCTTGGGTCATGTGGGGTTGCTAGCGCCGGACCTTTGCGGCGGAAAGGATTTAGCGTCCTAGCATACTCAAAATATATGCCAGGGGGGCGTAACGCTGACGGTTATCCAGCCGCCGCTGTCATCGATCACCTGGTTAATGATGACCTGGTCCATGCCAAGTGGCGTCGTCGCAAGGGTGCTTAGCGGTTTACCGGGTAGTACTGATTGCGCTGTCAGCGGTATCTGACCTTTGCAGGCAAAAGTGCAGCTACGCGGCGTTTGTTCGCGATATTGCCATAGCGGGCCGTGGTCGTTCTGCTGCTCGATCTGAATGAGCAGGTGGCGGCTTTTGCGCGCTATTTGTACGAGGTTGAGCCCGGTTGACCCGGCGATGTGTTGGACTACCGGGTGGTTATGGTACAGGACAGCGCCAGCTTTGTTTTGGACTAGGGCATCGAGAGCAGCGTCGATCTCTGACGGAGGCAAATTGGACCTTTCGAGGAGCTCGACTGCCGGTCCGGATAGCTGTCGTTTCATATCACAACGCTCCATCATGCCAGATGAGATGCAACCAAACTGTTCTTCTAACTCGGCAAGGCACGCGCGAGATCATGGAAGAAAGCTGGCTCAGACGATTGATAATGGCCCCTTATCGTGCCTCTGTATCTTTGCAAATCGCCCTGCTAGGCTCGCCGCCATGCCGCAAAAGCGCCTCTCCACCCCCGCCATCCCGGCGACCACCGCCCGCAGCGCCGAACCCGCTGACCTCATCGCCGACGTGCGCGCGCTGGTGGGGCAGGGCGCGGCCGCGGCCGTCACGATCGATGAGGCGCTGCTCGATGCGGCGATGCGCGCCTGGTCGGCCAACACCCGCCGCGCCTTCGCCTCCGACCTCGCACTGTGGAGCCGCTGGTGCGCTGCCCGCCGGATCTGGCCGGCGCAGGCCGAGCCGTAGCATATTGCCGCCTGGATCCGCGCGCTTGCTGGTCTCGCCCCCAGCGACATGAAACCGCGGGCGATGGCGACGATCGAGCGTTACCTCGTCCACGTGGGCTGGGCTTACCGCATGGCGGGCCTGACCGATCCCACCGCGGGGCCGCTCATCAAGTTCGAGCGCAAGGCGGCGCGTAATCACCTCGGCGTGCGCCAGCGCCAGGCCCGCGCGATCCGCTTCAAGGGCGACATCGCCGATCTCGACAGCCCGGCCACCGGCGTGTGCCTCGCCAACCTGCTCAAGGGCTGCGGGCGCGACGAACAGGCCTTGCGTGATGCCGCGCTGCTGCGCATCGCCTACGACACCGGTATGCGCCGCTCCGAGCTCGTCGCGATCGACGTGGCGCATATCGATGGGCCCGATGCCGAAGGGGCAGGGGTGGTGCACATCCCCACCAGCAAGACCGACCGGGCAGGCGCCGGGGCCTACCTGGCGCCGGCGACGATGGCCGCGATCGCACGCTGGCGCGCGGCGGCGGGGATCGGCCGGCGACCGCTGCTGCGAAGGATTGTGCGCCACTTCGACGGCACGCTCGACCGGATCGGGGCAGGGCGGCTCCACCCTAACAGCGTGACCCTCATCTACAAGCGGATCATCCGCCGCGCCTGGGACAAGAAGCTGCTTGGCGCGATGAGCCAGGAGGAGTTGGAACGCTGGCTCAAGGCGGTGTCCTCGCATTCGATCCGCGTTGGCGTGGCGCAGGACAACTTTGCCGCGGGCGAGGGGCTGCCGGCGATCATGCAGGCCTATCGCTGGAACGACGCCCGCACCGTCATGCGCTACGGCGCGCGGCTTGCGGTCAAGAGCGGCGCCAGCGCGCGTCTGGCCAAGCGCCTTGGGCAGGCGGACTGAGGCGTCAGGGGCGAAAATCGATGCTGGTCTTCGCGTCCTCGATCAAGTCCAGAGCGCGCTGAAACAGCGTGGGGTCGCCGGCGGTCATGACCTCCAGCACGCGGAGCTTTTCGCGAAGGAACACCTTCGCAAACCCGGGGTTGCCGGCAACGATCGACTTCGTGTTGCTGATGAAATCGGCAAGCTTCACGGTCTGGGCGTCGGGGGAGATGGTGCCTAGGGCGTGGATCTGTAATTGCAGAGCTTGGCGGTGCCGATCCCTTGAGGGTTTCATGGATCTGTCCGCACTGGCCGGACCGGAGTCTGGTCGTGCTGTATCGGGTCTCACAGAGGCGAACGTTGCATTGACTCGATGCGGGCTTTGCAGCCCATCTGACTACCTTCGCAGATCGTTCGTCCCTGCGTTCCCTCTCGGGACACCGCCCTCGGATCAGCTTTGACGCTTCACCGCTGGCAAACAGGTTCTACCCTACCTCACGCCTGGAACAAAGTGCCATCGCGCAGCATGGCATGCATGATGACCGCGAGGCGGCGGGCAAGGGCGACGCGAGCCTTCTTGAGACCTCGGCGCTTGGCGATCTTCATTGCCCATGTTTTCAGGGCGAACGTCTCACGGCTCCGGGTGAGGATCGAGTTGGCAGCTTCGTAGAGCAGCTTGCGTACGGTGCCATCGCCTTGTTTGGTGATCCTGCCAGTCCAATCGAGCTCGCCCGACTGATGGCGTCGGGGCACAAGGCCGAAGTAGGCGCCGGCATTGCGTGATTGTCGGAAGCGTCCTGCTTCATCCACTGCAGAGGCGAAGGCAGCAGAAGTCTGCACGCCGACGCCTGGGATGGTCATCAGGATTTCGCAGGCTTGTGACTGGCTTGCGATGACACGCAGACGGCGGTCCATCTCCTTGATCTGCTCGACCAACTCTGCGCGCACGGACAGCAAGGAACTGATGGCATCGCCAAGGCCCGGGATGTGTGCCGCTTGCATGATCCTTTCGAGGAATGCCTTCCCTTGCCCAGCCCCGGGGCGATAGCCAAACGTGGCGCAAAGGCCGCGGATCATGTTGTCGAGCCGGACACGCGCTTCCACCAGATGGCTCCGCGCGGTGATCACGCTGCGCACCCCATGCGCTGCCGGAGATTTGACGTGCACTTCCTTGTAGAAGCCGGTGCGTGCCAACTGTGCGAGGCCAGCGGCATCGTGAGGGTCGGTCTTGTTCGCCTTCATTGCCTTGAGGCTCTGGTGCGCCTGGCGGGCATCGATGCACACCACTGGGACACCCAGTTCACGCAGGCCGAGGCAGATCGCCGGCGACATGCGGCCCGTTTCGATCACCGCCCGCTCGATTGAGCCGTATCGCTCCAGCATCATCGCGATCGCCTCCGGAGAGCTTTCCACCTTCTCCGATACGACCTTCCGACCATTGTCATCAACGATACAGACCTGCGTGCTTTCCATCGACAGGTCCAATCCGGCATAGTGCTTCATGGCTGCTTCCTTCCTTCAGGATTCGACAACCAGAAGTGTGCGCCTCAACCAAGGTCCGAGGGAAGCAGCCGCAATTACACGATGACTCATTACGCATTGCACCACAGCCTGACGCATATGAGCTTGATGGCCGCGAGATAGTTGGCAGCATCCTTGTCATATCGGGTGGCGATGCCCCGGAACTGCTTGATCCGATTGAAGAAGCGCTCGACGAGATTACGCTGGCGGTATAGCCATGACGAGAAGCCGAAGCGCTGCTTACGGTTGGAGCGGTTGGGAATGTTGGCCCAGATGTTTCTGGCCGCGGCCGCCTCGCGAATGGCCGTGCTGTCATAGCCCTTGTCACCGAGCAGGGTGGCACCCTCGGGAATGGCCTCGATCAGCGCTTCAGCTTCGCATGCATCATGGACCTGGCCACCCGTCAGTCGCAGTCCGACAGGACGTCCATCAGCGTCGACAAGAGCGTGGAGTTTGGTCGTAAGGCCGCCCCGGGAACGTCCCATGCCATGATTGCCGGATCCCCCTCACATGGGCACAATCGGGTCAAGGCCCCGCGCCGCTATAACATTGGCAA
>NZ_JBMDIO010000047.1:0-34222 GCF_057808725.1 Novosphingobium sp. FG90 | reverse complement strand
CCTCCTTCGAACGCAGATCGACGGTGACCACTGCGGCGCCTTTTTCCGCAGCCTGTTAAGTCTGGATCTGAAGGAGGGAGAACGTTTCACCTTGCTCCGTGACGCGATTGGCGCCGTCGATGCAGAGGACTGGATCAAGCGCGCCCAGGCGATCCATTCCGCAGCCGCCGCCAAGACGAAGGTGGCACAGGGGGAAGTGGAGGCAGCGGGCATCGCGCAGGCCAATGCGGCGAGGCAACTTGATCAGGCGCGCGCATCCCTGCCAGGCGTAGACGTCGTCGGACAAGCCACCGCCCGCCTGCAACGGACTCTGGAGACGAGCGGCTCTGGAAGCCAATTGTCAGATTTCGCCCGTCAACGTCTCGCTGCCATCACGCTCGAGATCGAAAACCTGCAATCGCTGATCGCCGGATATGCCCGGTTCGAGGGCGCACAGCGTGGTCTCCCAGATGCCGAGGAGCGTTTATCCGAGGCTTCAGTCGCCGCGGCAACGGCGCAGTTACGCTACGATGATGCGGTGAACGCATTGTCCGCGTCACCAGAGGCAAGTGATCTTTCGACTCAGGCACAGCAGCTTGAAAACCTGGTGGAACTGGGCCGTCAGCTCGGACTACGTGACGGCCATTGCCCGCTATGTGCGAGCGGCATCAGCCACGATGAATTCAGTCAACGCCTCGATCAAGCGCTCAGCATCGCGAAGGGACTGGACACCCAAGCGGTGGAGCAGGCGCAAAAAGAGCGTGAACGGGATGCTGCCCTGCGCGAAGTGCATACTACCGAGCATGCCCTCCTCAAAGCCACCGCCGAGCGCGATCAGTTGGCAACTTTGATCAAGGATTTCGAGACTCTTCTTGTGGCCGCCTCGTTAGCAAATGCCACCGCCGCTGAGATCGAGAGCCGCCTTGCGAAGGTGGAGACTCACCGGCAGTCCATTGCGTCAGACCTGCGCATTTTTGACACGCTCTCAATCGATCGCGTCATCGCCCGTGTTACTGGAGAACAATCTGCCGCGACCGAGCGTGTAAGATCGGCCGAAGTTCGTCTGGGGCGTGCGCGCGCTGCCGAAATCCGCGCGAAATCGATCTACGATGCCGCGCGCCGCGCCGCCGCTGAGACCCTGCAACTCCGCCTCGATCGCGTGATTCCGCTGATGTCTGAGCTATACAAGCGTCTTCGCCCCCATCCGGTCTGGGGAGACATTGAGTATAGTGTGCGCGGCGATGTGAAACGCTTCCTCACCTTAAAAGTCGATGGGGAGGTGAACCCCCAGTTCATCTTCTCGAGCGGCCAGCGTCGCGCGACAGGTCTCGCGTTCCTCCTGTCGGTCAATCTCTCAATCGCATGGAGCAAATGGCAGAGCATCCTGCTGGATGACCCGGTGCAGCATGTCGATGATTTCCGTACAGTCCATCTTGCGGAGGTGTTGGCACAACTATGTGCATCCGGTCGCCAGGTAATCTGCGCGGTTGAAGATAGCGCGCTGGCAGATCTGATGTGCCGTCGATTGCCATCGACGGTGTCATCACCCGGAAAACGGATCAGTCTTGGCGCCGATGCGACCGGCGCGCTGGCGATTGTCCATGAGCAGACGATCGCTACCCTCAGTCGTCGGTCATTAGTGCCGACAGACAATTCGCTGAGCGCCTAAGCCGACGCCACAGATGGGGCAACCGTCAGCCAGTTGGCTTTGTTGGCGTTGGTAGACGCAGTGTTAATCACCTTGTTCAAGCCGCAGTCCGCCCGGCATCTCGCGCGAAATTTCCTTCAGGAACCTATCACCGGTAGCAAGACGCTTGCCGAGGGTCTGCATGAAGCCCTCGAAGCGCTCATTACCCTTGATGCGCGCTGACTGCTTCGCGCTGTCTGGCAGCGGCGGGGTCATGGTCAGCCAGAACTGGACGAATACCGAAAGCGTCTCGCCGAGGATGGCGACATCTTCGTCAAGCATGTCAAACTGGCGGCCAAGTTTATCCAGGCGTCGCGACATGGCGGCTTCGAGCCGTTCGGTCGTGTCGCCGGACAGGAAGGACGCTACCGCAGCCTCAATCACTGCGGATTTGGAAACATTGCGACGCAGCGCAAGCGCCTCGACCTGCTTCAACAGATCGGGCGAAAAATACACATTCATGCGGGTGCGAGTGACCATCGGTGCTCCCTCAAAGATCGATACCGTCGTTGGGATTCATCGACGCCTGCCGCGCAACCATGCGCATCCGCTGGCGCATGGCGCGCGCCTTTGCGGCGTCGACGTCGGGCTCATCGTCCAGAATGTCGAATTCTGTTCCGGGCGACGGCAGTGGCGGGACGATTTCCTCATGCTCGGGCAGCTCCGGCTCACGGCGAATACCGGCATTGGCGGAATCGTCGTCGGGCGTGCTCGCCGCAGATTCGCGGTCGGCCGGACCCGTAACGACGCGGCTCGTCCAGTCGTCCGACGCCGGTGTGGTAATCTTCACCGGCTGCTTGCGCAGATCTGGCGGCGGTAACACCCGTTCCTGAAACCGCGCATCGGCATAGTAACGTGCCTTGGCCGCCCGGATTGGCGGCACGCCCGCCACCATGACGATCTCATCGGAGGGCGGTAGCTGCATGATTTCGCCCGGCGTCAGCAGCGGCCGCGCCGTTTCCTGGCGTGAGACCATGAGATGCCCGAGCCATGGCGCGAGGCGATGACCGGCATAGTTGGTGGAATCGCGCATTTCGGTGGCGGTGCCAAGGGCATCGCTGATCCGCTTGGCGGTACGCTCATCGTTGGCGGCAAAGGCCACGCGGACATGGCAATTGTCGAGGATCGCGTTGTTCTGACCATAGGCGCGCTCGATCTGGTTGAGCGATTGCGCGATCAGGAACGCCTTCAGCCCATAGCCAGCCATGAACGCCAGTGCAGATTCAAAGAAGTCCAGCCGTCCGAGCGCCGGAAACTCGTCCAGCATCAACAGGAGGCGATGCCGCTTGCCTGACGATTCCAGTTCCTCGGTCAACCGCCGCCCGACCTGGTTGAGGATCAGACGGATCAGCGGCTTGGTGCGGTTGATGTCCGAGGGCGGCACGACAAGGTAGAGGCTGACAGGTTCTTTGGCACCGACCAGATCGGCAATGCGCCAATCGCAGCGCTGCGTCACGCGGGCCACGACCGGATCCCGGTAGAGGCCAAGAAAGGACATGGCGGTCGACAGCACGCCGGAGCGTTCGTTCTCGGACTTGTTGAGCAATTCTCGCGCCGAAGAGGCGATAACGGGATGCACCCCGGCTTCGCCCAGATGCGGTGTGTCCATCATAGCGCGCAGGGTCGCCTCAACCGGGCGGCGGGGATCGGACAGAAAGTTCGCGACGCCGGCCAGCGTCTTGTCCTTCTCGGCATAGAGGACATGCAGGATGGCACCGACCAGCAGCGAATGGCTGGTCTTTTCCCAATGGTTGCGTTTGTCGAGGCTGCCTTCGGGATCGACCAGAATATCGGCGATATTCTGGACGTCGCGGACTTCCCATTCGCCCTGTCGCACCTCCAGCAGCGGGTTGTAGGCTGCGGAATGGACATTGGTCGGATCGAAGAGCAGCACCCGGCCGTGCCAGGACCGGAAACCCGCTGTCAGGTTCCAGTTCTCGCCCTTGATGTCATGGATGATGCAACTCCCCGGCCAGGTGAGCAGTGTCGGGACGACAAGGCCAACGCCTTTGCCGCTGCGCGTCGGCGCAAAGCACAGAACATGCTCAGGCCCGTCATGGCGCAGATAATCGCGGTCATGCCGGCCGAGCACGACGCCATCGGGGCCGAGCAACCCCGCCGCGTGGATTTCCTTATCCTCGGCCCAACGGGCAGAACCATAGGTGGCGACATTGCGCGCCTCACGCGCCCGGATGATCGACATGAGGAATGCGGCGGCGATAGCGACCATTGCGCCGGATGTGGCGATGATCGCGCCCTCGGTGAAAATACCCGGCGCATAGGCGTCGAAGGAAAACCACCACCAGAAAAAGGCCGGCGGATAATAAACCGGCCATCCCGCGACATCGAACCAGGGATTGCCGAGCTGGGGCTGGAAGCCGAGGCGGAATGCGACCCATTCGGTCGCGGCCCAGACCGTGATCAGGGTGATCGAAAAAACGACAATGATCTGACCCCAGAGGATCCGGCCCCCACGCATACAGGCTCCAATCGGCAAGAGAGATGGAGCCGATCAGAGAATAGGCGTTTTCGCGAGTGGCAACAGGAAAGGCCAGACCAACGCGCTGCCGGATACCATCGGCGGCACATCGGACAGACCTGTTCAAGGACGCTGCTCCTGCCTGCGCAACCGGAACAAACCACGCTGCCTCAAGACAAGCCAAGGATCAGATCCCCAATCCTCGTTGCCGCCCCAACTGCCAGGACACCGACCCGCCCTGCACGACACCCATCACCTCGCGGCCGAGTTGACGGTCGATAACCGGTCGCCACGGGACAAGGGTGAACTCATGGCTCTTCTCGACCACGGCGAATTTGCCACTCGATAGCTGCACGGTTCCTGTGAATTTGCCGCTGACATTCTCGCCATCAGCAGCAGCCCGGAACGGCAGCCCCTTGCTCTCGGCCATTTCAGCGCCAACCCGCGCCACTTCCCGCTCACGCAGACTGGCAAGCAGGTTCCGCCGATAGAGGATGCGGCCTTCACGGCTTCGGGTGGCATCCCCTTGTTCGATGTGATGGTCACGGCGCTGATCCATCGCGTCGCGCACCTCTTGCCCGAACCCTGCCGGAGTAAGGTCCGCGGCAGCCGGCGTCATCAGCCGCCGATCAAGCCAGGTCGCGCCATCGGCACCAATCTGCTGTTCCAGTTGGCTGGCAGACAGAATGCGGATGCTGGCCTGCCGGTTGCGACCGGCATCATAGGCGGCGGCACGGTTCTCGAAATCCTGCGGGATGCGCCATTGGTCAGCGTCGATCCGCTCGGCGATCCCGGCACGGCGCAACGCCTCCAGCCGCCTAACATGGGAATCCACATAGCCCTGATAATCACCGCCTGGCACGCGGCCCTCGAACTTCGCCTGTTCGAGATGACGACTTGGCCGGTAGATGCCATGCTCAGAGATCGCGGCAATGGTGCGATCGGATGGACGCCCTGTCGTATCAGCGGGACCGACCTCGATGATACTGCCGATCCGGGCGTCTTCGACGTGGGCCGGGTCGATGCCGGGAACATGGTGCGTGCGCCCGTCGATGCCGTCCACCACCAGGGTCAGATTCTCGCCCATCTCGTCGGTGAGATATTTGTCCACGATGCGGCCTGTGATCGGTGTCGCGGGTGCTGCATCGTGGAGCTGGAACGTTATCGGATCCCGCTCCAGGCCATCAGCCTTCAGCGCCTTGTGCATGGCGCGGATGATGTCACCTCGTTCGCCCAGTTCGCGCAGCTCCGGTTCCATCTTCGCATCAAGTTCCCAGACGCCCGGCGCGTGCTCGGCGGCCAACCCCATCTTTTCCAGCCTGGCGAGACGGCGCAGCCGCAGAGTCCGATTGAACTGCCGACGGCTGTCGCCTGGTTCATGGCGCAGGTCGAGGAAACGATCCTCGGCCTCCTCGGTCATGGCGCGGTCGATCCGCGTGAAACGATCCTGGTCGATCTCCGCCGACAGCTTACGGCTCTGCTCGATCTCGGTGACGGGGCCAAGTTCCAGTGTGGCCAACTCACTCGCCCGCTCGCGAATGCCGTTGGCGAGATAGTCGCCATTGATGACGAGATCAGCGCCCAGATCGTCGCGACCGTTGACGATGACATGCACATGGGGCTGGCCGGTATTGTAGTGATTGACCGCCACCCAATCGAGCCGGGTGCCAAGGTCGGCCTCGATGCTCTTCATCAGATCGCGGGTGTGTTCGGTCAGGTCGGTGAGATCCACCCCATCCTCGGGCGAGACGATGAAGCGGAACTGGTGGCGATCATCCCTGCCGCGATCAAGGAAGGCCTCGCCATCGGCGTGGTCGTCATGCGCAGAATAGAGCTGTCCGCGCTCACCACCACGCGATGTTCCGTCCCGCTGGATATAGCGCAGGTGGGCGGCGGCCTTGCCGTTCTTCCCGGCCTGCCGGACATAGCGGGTTTTGACGACAACGCGGCGCACTCCCGCCTTGCTGTGCCGCCAGCCACCAGACAGGCTGCGTGCCCGGACAAAGGAGGCACCGCGTCCCCGCTTGATGCCAGGCCCACCAGCATCGGACGACGCCTTTCCATTCTTTCCGGCCCTGCCGGAGCCAGAGCGGGGTGAGTACCGGGAATGCGCATTGCTTTGCTGGCGGGCGAGCTTCTTTGCCTGCGTCAAAAAACTTCTCGCCTTGGGCGCATCGGACCGGATGCGTCCGGGCTTCGGGCGGAAGCGGTTCTCGTCGTCTGCGCTCATGGGTGCGGCCTCGACAAGAATGGCCGAAAATCGATCACTTCACCGCCGTAGTGCCGATGAAAATTCAGTAAAGTCAATGGATTGCGAACAATCGCGGCACGCGCTGCCCAAAACCGTGGTGCCACCTGCGGCCCCGCTAACCAGTGTGCAGACAACAAGAATTTTCTGAACTGGCGCGACGGAGTGCCATGTTCTTTTATCTTGCCCTCCGCCTTTCCTTCCCTTTTTGCCCTTCCTGCCTGGAATGCAGCCAGGCGCAAACCTGCCTGACTGCACACCGGAGCCGGAGCGAAAGAACGCGGGAACGCCATGCTCATGGAGCATCTCCATTTCCCGCGCGGGCGACGAATATGCTGCCGTCCTGCGAGACCGCATCGACCGGATCGCGCATCGGAACGGTTGCGGATGTGTCGCCGGGCGGCCGACTGACCGCAGCCACTTTGCCGATGGATTGCGCGACGAAGAGCGGGGCTTCTCGCCAATCCGGTGGTGGGCTCGGCGCCATTGCCAGCACATCAGACGCAGCCTCGCCGCCAAGAAGCGGCGCGAGCGTGGCGACATAGGCGCGAGTCTCTGTGGGCAGAACGCGGCCGGTTGAGCGATATTTCTCATAGCGCCCGGGACCGGCATTATAGGCGGCGAGCATCGCCGCCACATTGCCGTAGCGATCCCACATCTCACGCAGATAAGCCGTGCCCGCAAGGATATTGTCGCGAGGATCATAGGGATCGCGGCCGAGACCATGGCGGATGCGCAAGCCCGCCCATGTCTCGGGCATCACCTGCATCAATCCCATCGCGCCCGCTGACGACACGGCGCGCACATCGCCCGCGCTTTCCACGCGCAGGACGGCACGAATCCAGTGCTCTGGAATGCCGAAACGCTGTGATGCCTCGGCAATGAACGCAGCATGGGGATGCGCAGAGATGGATACGGGCCCAGGCGTCGCTTGAGCAATGGCATGCGTCGTGCCGCTGCCAAGTGCCAGCAAGGCCGTGAAGAGAAGAAGAGCATGGGATCGCATGACCTCAGTCCCGATCTTCGCGGGGTCGAGGGCGATTCCAATGCAGCGACCAGGACGTGCCTGCATCGTCGTCGCGGAACAGGTTGGCGCGGATCGGATGCGGCAAGGTCGGATCATCCAGCAGCACGGAGAGATATTCTCCGGCCTTTTCGCCAGTGCGCGCCCATGCAGCACCGGCCTCCGGCCCATCCGCATCGCCGAGATGGACCCGGTGATCGGGCGCATTTTCGGCATCGCTGTTTTCCGCCGGAACGATCGCAAGTTCGCAGTCGAGCGTCAGTGTTTGGATGCGCCCAATGAAGCCGGCTTCGTCACGGGTAAATTGTCCGATCTGTGGCATGAGAAGTCTCCTTGGTCTGAGGTCTTCGGGTTGGGTTCAGTGGGTGACCGCGCGCCATTGGTAGCGGCCATCGGCTTCCTCATCGGTCCAGAGCGGCAGTGCCCGGCCGATGACGGAAGTGGCGGGAACGGGTCCGAAGTAACGGCCATCAAGGCTGTCGTGGACTTGCCCATTCATGAGGAAGAGTTCGCCGTCGCGGATGATGCGGCAGCCCTGCCAGACCGGCAGATCGCGGCCCATGCGGTCACGCTCCAGCGCGTCACCGATCTCCACATCATCGACGGTGATGGTTGCGCCGCTGCGGCAGACGCGCTGCCCCGGCAGACCGAGGATGTGCTTCAGGAGCGGTACACCGCGACCGATATAGCCGCGGCGTACCATGAAGCTTTCCAGCGGTTCAGGCGGCATGATCGCGACCAGATCTGGCACTTCGAGTCCATTGGCGGGCTCGACGGTGTAGAAGCCGATAGGCGCGCTGGCGGTAGCATTCCAGATCAGCCGGGTCGGCAGATCGGCGACAGCCGTCGCGACAAGGCTGGCGGCGGCAAGCGTTGCCACCACGAAAATATGGCGGCGGCTCACGGCGCGATCCTCCTGCGGCCGATCCATGCTTCATGGCGCGCAGTCGTGTAGCTGTTCGGTTCCTGACCGGCGCTCAGGCGGTTGTGAACATGCCGCCAGTGATCCGGCGATACGTCAGCCGGATCGAGGCCAAGTGCCTCCACGGCATCGATAGCGACCAACGCGCGCTGCACGTGTTGCCAACCGTTGATCTGCAGCAGGATTTCGCCGCCGGGCCGGACGAAAGGCACTGTCTGGAACGGTTCGCCGCGTCCGATGGCACGCAAGATGTCGAGACGGGAAACCATGGTGCCGTAGTCGTTGGAGGCCCAGCGGACAAAGGCGAAGATGCTCCCGGGCGCGAAACCAACGATGCAGCGCCGACGGTCGATGATCTGTTCGAAGCTCTTGCGGCCGAAGCGTATCCATTGCTCGACCTTCTGCTTCCGGAAGGTCAGTTCGACCAATGTGGTGAAGGGCGCAGGCTCGCCCTGAAACGGACGGCCATCAGCAGGACGTTCCGCATGACCGGTCATGGCTGATCTCCCTCGGCGGGTGGAAACTCGCCGGCCAGCATCTCCCGCAGCATGACGGCGACGGTGATGCCGCGCCGAAAGGCTGCGACCTTGATGCGCCCGCGCAGCTCCGGGGTGACGTCGATCGTCAGGCGCGCCGTGTATGCCTCGTCAGCGGCTTTGCCGTGGGCTGGCGCATCTGCGGCCTTGACCCAGCTATCGGGATCGCCGGGACGGGATACGAAACTCGCCTTTACGGAAGGGCGGGTCATGTCCCTGTCCTGCCTATGCCGAGGGCACTGATCTCGCTCGCCAGTGCTGTGATCTCACGAGCGGCCCGTTCGCTACCATCGGTCTCGCAAACCAACCGTCCGGTTTGTGCGCTTTCCGCAAAAGCGACGCGCTGGCCGATGGTGGTGGCGAGCAAGGGCGGATCCTGATCCGCGAGCGTCTCGGCCGTCATCCTGGCGATGACGGTACGGGCGCCGCATCGGTTCAGCAGAAAGCGGGCGGCAAGCCCGGGACGGTAGATGCGCGATTCGTGCAAAAGCGCCAGCATCTCGGCCGAGGCCCAGCCATCGAAGGGTGACGGCTGCACCGGGATCAGCACAAGGTCGGCGGCGAGCAGCGCCGAGCGCATAAGGCCCGCGACGCGGGGCGGCCCGTCGATGACAACGACATCAGCATCACGCGCCAGTTCAGGCGCTTCGCGGTGCAGCGTATCGCGGGCCAGGCCGATGGTGCTGAACAGCCTCGGCAGCCCTTCATGGCTGCGCCGCTCGGACCAGTCGAGCGCGGAGCCTTGCGGATCGGCGTCGATCAGGATGACGCGCCGTCCTTCCAAAGCCCAGGCTCCGGCAAGATGCAGCGCCAGCGTGGTCTTGCCGACCCCGCCCTTCTGGTTCAGGAGCGCGACGATCATCTGCGCCCTCCCGGCTTGCCAAGAGGAAGTTCAGGGGTGTTTGTTGACCCGAGTTTCCCACGGTCTGGAGGGGTCGCCTTGCCATGGCGTGCGCCCGATCTGAGGGCCGCGCCAGCCTGCGCGATGAGCTTTTCCACATCGCGCCGCCGCTCTTCAAAGTTAGATTCTGTGTTAGACTCTAAGTTAAGGGCGTGATTTCCGCTTTTATTACCGTAGGATAACTGCTGTTTGGGTTCCTGATAGCACGAGCCGGCGGTTCCTGATGGCACGATAGTGCGGGTTCCCGATAGCACGAGACTATCCACAGGTTTTCCACAGGCAGGAACGGGCTCGAAAGCGAGCAACATCCGGCCGCCGATTTCGACCTCGGCGAACAGGGTGTAACCGGGCAGCGGCTGGCGGCGGATAATGTCGCGCAGCTCGAACGCGAAGCGTTTGAACGGCGACAGACTTCCAGATTTCTGATGCAAGTGGCGAAAATCGAACCGCCAGCCGTTTTTCTGCCGCCCGCCATGCTTGCGCACCAGGCGATAGAGCCAGCGGTCCAGCCCGCCCGTCAGGTCGAAATAGGTCCGGTCGATGGTGAGGATCAGGGCATCATCCAGGACGGCGCTGTAGAACCAGTCGGGAACGATCAGCTCGATGCCGTCCGGACGGCCATCGACCCCGGTCCGCTCCCGCCATTCGTTGATCCAGGAAAAGCGATGGCGCCGCCCATTGGCGGGCTGACGGATCGAGGTTGCAACCGTGGTCGATTGCAGGCGGTCGAGCGCCGCCTTCAGGCGCTGATAGTCCCGCCGGGATGTTCCGCGCCCCGTGAATGTCAGGATCTCATAGGGCGTTGCCGCCATCAGGCGTGACGTGCGCAGACCTGCGTCCCGCGCTTCAACGATCTGGCTGGCGGCCCAGATCAGAATATCGGCGTCCCAGATCGTCGCCATGCCGTGATCGGGAACAGCTTCGACACGGATCGAGACGCTGCCCAGGGCAAAATCAATCGGGCGGATGCGGTGCGATTTGGAAAGGGAGAAAAAGGGATAAGCCATGAGATCCTGTGCGTCTCGTGGTGCGAATTCACCGGGAAGCGCCCGAAAGAGATCGAGTTGTCCGCGTTCCGAGGCGGATCGGTGTTGGGCTGCCATCGCGGGACCGCAGCTGCGTTCAGCGCGTAACGCGCTTGGGCGAGGTAAATGGCGCCGCCGGCAGAGGTTTTGCCGGGAGAACCTGCCCACGCGGATCGGAGGTGGAGGTAACTGTTCCGCGCGCGACCCAGGCCGCCAGGTCCTCGACCGAATAGACGACGCGGCCACCGAGCTTGTGGTATGCTGGCCCTGTCCCGTAGGTCCTGTGCTTTTCCAGCGTGCGTGCGGAGAGACTGAGGAAGGCGGCGGCTTCCTTCGTGCGCAGGTAGCGTGGCGGCAAGGCGGCGAGATCAGGTCGCATGGGGCGGGCCTCCGTGATTGTGCAGGATGCCGCTGACGATCAGCGGCGTGTCATGCGCACGGTGGCGAACGAACGTCGGCATAGGGGATGAGGAAGATCGTAGGGGTAAAATCCTCCCCCCGATCTGGCGGCAGCGTCAGGGTTTGCGACGATGGCGCAAGAGGTCATGATAGCCGCCATCAATGAGCGCGGCGGCGGATCGGACAAGGGCGATGACAGAAGCGCGCAAGGCTGATGTCTTCCAGGGCTCGGCCCGGACGCGGTCCTCGCCGTAGATCGCGATGGCAATCTCGCGATAGGTCGCGTGTTCGGCATTTCCGTCTGCTGCCTGCATCATCAGGCGGAAACGCCGGCGCTGATACGGCGTCATCCTGGTGTCGCGGCGCGCCGGTTTCGCGGCCAGCATGTGCCAAAACCTGAGAATGGCCTCGATCCGGTCCGGCAGATCGTCATCAAGTGGCAGGATGATCGCGGGTCTGGCATCAGCACCGGTGTCGGCGAGGATCAGATATTGAACGCCGTCCCCGGCGTGGCATGCACCGTAAGCTCCCTCCGGCGCGCGGATCGCATCATGAGGGTCGACGGATAACGCCGGCGGTGAGCGGGTCAGAAAATCGGGCGCGGTCCCGAGCATCAGCACGGCCGGATTGGCAAGGGGCGACCAGATGACTGGTTGTTCGAGCGCGGAAAGGCCGGGGTCTGCGGGGAAATCGCAACCCCCAGTGATGCTGGGCATCATCTGAAAGGGGATGCTGCCCGGCGTCTTGCGCTACAATGTCATCGAAGCTGGCCTGATAGGCAGCGTTACGGCGTAAGCATTCCCATGCGACGCCCTCGACGGGCAGTGCGTCGTAGAAGTCATATTGGCTCTGGTCGCGCCAGCGGGAAGTGTCCGGCTTCATTACTCCGCTCCCGGTTGAATTTTCACAGGTGGAGCGTGAAAAATTCCGTCACATCGACGCAGATGGAAGCCGGAATGCAGGCATGGAGCGATGCCCTGAGAGCATCACTCCATGGGGCGGCGGCCTCATCAGCCGTGATCTGCCGGACGACCGAGCAGATGGCGATAACCGCTCTGCGTCATCCATCGTGCCCTGGCCAGATGACTGTCATGGACCCGTCTGGCGCGTTCAGGCTCCTGGGCAGGGTCAATACCAAAGAGCACATTAACGGCTTCGGTCCATTCCGCGCCGTCGTCGACGGCATCGAGCAGTCGCATATAGAGCTTGATATGCGTGCGATCATACTCGGTGAGCACGTCCCCGACCGGTGCCATGTCTTTGAAAGGGGGAACCGCAGATGTCATGTCGAGGATCGCCGCAGGATACGGGCCGCTGGCGCGGTTCGATGAATGCACATGCGCCAATCAGGCGCCGTGGATCTGTCGGTGACTCTTCTCATCCTGGCCATGAACCAGCAACACTCCTTGCCCGCGATCTGTGGACAGAAGGACAATCCCTGCTGCTTCAAGCGCCCGCCGAACCTGATCCCGCGTTGTCTCATACACCTCGAGCCGGTTCTCGGACTCGAGGCGCTTCAGGGCAGTCAGTGATATTCGGGCCTTGTCAGCGAGCGTCTCCTGCGTCCAACCCAGCAACGCGCGTGCGGCCCGCGACTGTCGAGCGGTGATCATGCATGATCACCTCCCATCGCGACCGGCGCGCATTCCAGAACTACGGCTATTTTAGTCGCCCTTGCCCGATCCGCCACATAAATTCGGCGAATCCCGCCAGAAGGTTATTTGCACAGGGTAGCAGGCAGGGTTGCCTGATTCGTCTTCATGCCCGGATTCACGGCACTTTATACTGTCCGCAGCGCCGATCGGCCGACACGCGATCCCCAAACGATTCACGGCCAGAATCCATGATACGACTACATATCACGGGCTTGGCCTTTTCCACTGTTTGTGATACGTATTCAGATCACCACTATAGAATTGATCCGTAAAGGCATCACATGAAGGCGGAAGAAGAAGCACTGCGATCGATCGGCGACCATTTTCGCCGCGCACGTTTGGGTGCGGCGCTGACCCAGGAGCAAGTTGCTGATCTCGCCGGTATATCACGGCCGCGCTACCGCGACATCGAGACGGGCGTTGCTGCCGCGCGCGCCACGACATTGATCAACATTGCCCGGGCACTCGGGCTGGAAATGATGCTGGTCCCCCAGGCGATGGTGCCCGCCATCGAGGTGCTTCTGCGTCCCGAGGCCGAGGAGGATCGTCCGGCATTCCTGCCGCAACCGGAGAGCGACGATGACAGCCGCCCGCACCGCTGAAACCATCACCGCGCTGGACGTCTTCCTGAACGACGTAAAGGTCGGGACGATTGTCAGGACGCCGGGCGATTACAATGCCTTCAGCCTTGATCCCGGATATCGCGCCGCCGGAGGCCTGCCGGTTCTGAGCCTGTCCTTGCGCGCAGCGACAGGTGGCCTGCGCAAGGATCCGCGTCCGGTTGCTGGCGCCCTACCGCCATTTTTCGCAAACCTTCTGCCCGAAGACAGGCTGCGCGAGGCGATGGAAAAGCACCACGCCGGGCATGTCCGGCCGGGGAATGATTTCGATCTGCTAACGGCGCTTGGTGCCGATCTGCCAGGTGCCGTGCGGGTTCTGCCCAGCGACGGTCAACCGGGCGGCCGGACGGCCGCTCCCCCGGGGCAACCGAAAGCCCGCTTCTCGCTTGCGGGCGTGCAGATGAAACTTTCGGTGATGAAGAACACCGGCAAGGGCGGCGGGCTGACGCTACCGCTCGGGGATGGTGAAGGCCAGTATATCGCCAAGTTTCCCTCCACCGCATTTCGGGGGGTGTCGGAGAATGAGTTCGCGAACCTGGCACTTGCCGAGGCCATCGGCATGGAAGTGCCCGAGCGGGAACTGGTCGGCCGCGACCAGTTCGAAGGCATTCCCGAAGAGTTCGAGACGCTTGCCGAAGGGCTGGTCCTGCTGGTCCGGCGCTTTGATCGCGGAAGTGATGGACAGCGGATCCATATCGAGGATTTTGCGCAGGTTTTCGGCCTCTACCCGGCACGCAAGTATGACGGCGCTGCCTCTCATGACATCGCATCCGTGCTGAATGTGGCGATCTCACCCTTCGCCGCACTGGAGTTTGTCCGGCGGCTGACCTTCTCGGTGGTCATGGGCAATGGCGACATGCACCTCAAGAACTGGTCGCTGATCTATCCGGGCGACGGCAACACGCCCGCTCTTGCGCCGGTATACGACATGCTTTCCACCGTTCCCTATATTCCGGCCGACGGATTGGCGCTGTCACTCGGTGGCGAGCGATCCTTCAAGGGGCTGACGCCAGACAGATGGAAAGCCTTTGCCAATCGGGCACGGCTTCCCGAGCCCGCCGTCCTCAAGGCGGTCGCCGAGACGGTGAAGCGCATCGATGCGCGGTGGTGGACCCTGCCGGAACGCGAGACCGTTCCCCAGCCCGTGCTGGAGCGGATCGACGCCCATGTGAAAACCATGATCCCGATCCTGACCGGCTGAGCAGTTCCAGCCCGGGCAGTGTTGGGCGTGACGGCTTTCCCGCGGGCATGAGAAAGGCCCCGACCTTTTGGTCGGGGCCTTTGTGCCGAGCCTCAGTCGCCGCGGCGACCGTTGGGGCGGGACCAGATGAGCGAGAAGGTCTCGCCGTCTTCCTCGTCGAAGAGGTTGGCGTAGATCGGGGCGTTAAAGCTCGGATCGTCAAGCTTGAGGCCCAGATAGTCACGGCCCTCGTTCGAGCGCTTGGACCAGGCGGCGCCGATCTCGGCGCGGCCGACCAGAACCCGGTGGCTGGGAGCGTTGTCGCCGGTGGCGCGCAGGTCGGGAATGATGCGTACGCCCTTGGCCTGGACGCTGAGGGTGACGATGTCGCCGGTGAATTCGTTCGAGCCGGTCTTCTTGAATGTGCCGATGGTTGCCATTTTAAGTCTCCGTTTTCCGTTTCCGAGCCCGCACCATTGCGGCCTCGATGGCGATCGACAGGACGAAGGCGAACGCTGGCGCACCCCCAAAGGGGGCTGGACGGCACAGGAGAAACTTTCTTGGCGCGCGAGGAATGACGGCTCTGCCGGCAGGGGAAGAAAGTTGTGACGACGCTGTTGCGCCGAAGCGGTCGAAGCGCCCCGCGCTGTTCTTCGGCCAGATCAGGCCATTGAAGAGGCCGTTTGGAGCGGTTGAGACACGGGGGGCTGAACGGAGATGGTGGCGACCTTGAGGTCCATCGGGGTAACCAGACCGGCAATCACCGGCAACTCTATCACCCTGTGTTCCGGGCCGGACGCATCCATCTTCCCGGCCATGTCCATCCGCATCACCCCCACCGGGTTTCGAGCCTGACCGCGACTTTAGCGCTGACGTTTTGCGCTCCGCCCGTGGCCGTGTCCGGGGATCAAGCCGATCAGACGATGTACGCCGCGAGCCTGTCGGCATTTTGATGACGTCGGCAGATGCCCCGCATACACATTGGCCATCATCAACAGGCCACTGTCGCACAGCTGCCCAAAAGGACTGGTCCGCAGGTAGGTGCGCGGCATCTGCAACGCGCAGAGCACCCGTCTCGCCCAAAAATGGTTCAATGGTTTATGCAGACCATTGCTGCCATTGACCATCCCGGATACCCGACCTAATCTCTACCGGTCTGAAACAGGTTAGGCTCGGGACGGTTGGCCCAGCCCCCGCGCCCTGCGGGTCCTTCCGGTGCAAGGCAGCGGCCCAAGACTATCAAGACATCTGTGCGGTACAGGTGCCGATAGAAAGGGCATGATATGAAACCCAGGATTTCCGTTCTGACACTCGGTGTAAGCGATCTCGAACGGTCGCTTTCCTTCTATCGAGACGGGCTCGGTCTGCCGACGAAAGGTATCATCGGACAAGAGTTCGAACATGGTGCAGTGGCGTTTTTTGACCTATCCGGCGGGTTGAAACTCGCCCTCTGGGCACAAGTTGACATTGCCCACGATACCGGGCTGGCTATGCAGCCGGTAAGTCCGACCGCCCTTACCATCGGGCACAATGTTGCGCGACAGGAAGAAGTCGATCAGTGCATGGAGGCTGCTGTGCGGGCAGGTGCCGAGATGATCAAACCTGCCCAGGACACATTCTACGGCGGCTATGCGGGCTACTTTCGCGATCCTGACGGGCACCTTTGGGAAATCGTCTGGAACCCAGACCTGATTCCGCCGGAGGATTGAGCCGTCTTCCGGAAGTCACTGGTCTTCACCGGGCCAGTGGCCGCTTTATGGCTTCACGGCTACGCTCAGCATTTCATGCGCGAGCGAGGCTGGAGTCAGCAGGGCCGGCGGTCGCCATGCCAGCAACACGCAAAAACGCCGTCACGCCCACAGCGACCGCGCCAATCACCGAAAAGATGATCTGCCAGGTCTCGGACGGTATCATGTGTTTAACGATGCCAAGCGTCGCGTGAAATCCGGCCACACCGGCCGGTGCGACAAAGGCAAGCGCGATCAGAAGCCGAGCCCAGATCGGCCGGACCAGGATGAGCAGGCCCTGACCAACCGCCAGCGTCAGTCCGGCGGCAACCAGGCCGATGAGTATGGCCCCCAGCCATCCCGCGCCCGTGCCATAGGCCCAGGTGCCGGCATTGAGGCCGATGAAAAAAGGCAGCGCGAAAACCGCAAGGTTGAACAGCAGCCAGCACATGGTGCCGATGGCCGCGATGGACACAAGAATCCCGAGAACAATCATGGTGGTGTCTCCGTGCAATGGGTTGAACGGTTGCGCCTTCCACCACCACCATGGCGCAAAGCGGAATATAGCATGAACATGCCGCCTTGCGCGAGCCGGAATGATCGGTGGTTTCGGCCATCCGGCCCGTGGTGAGGGGAAAGGCAGCGCTCACGCGCTGCCGGTTCCGAAGCGATAGACCGGGATGCCCAGCTTGCGGGCCTTGTCGCCAAGGTTGTCCTGAATGCCGGTGCCCGGGAAGATGATGACCCCGATCGGCATGGTGCCGAGCATCTGGTCGTTGCGCTTGAAGGGCGCGGCTTTGGCGTGTTTCGCCCAGTCGGGCTTGAAAGCGACCTGCGCGACCCTGCGGTTATTGGCCCAGGTGGCCGCGATGCGTTCGGCGCCCTTCGGCGATCCGCCGTGCAGCAGCACCATGTCCGGGTGCTTGGCGTGGACCTGATCGAGTTTGGCCCAGATCGTCCGGTGATCGGTGGTGTCGCCGCCCGAAAAGGCGATCTTCGGCCCGGCGGGCAGCAGCACCTCGTTGTCGGCCCGACGTTTTGCGGCGAGAAAATCGCGGCTGTCGATCATGGCCGAGGTCATCTGGCGATGGTTTACCCGTGAGCCGGAACGCTGTGACCAGGGCGTGCCGGTGGTGCGCAGATAGATGTCAGCGGCAGTTTCGCGGAAGGTCTCCATGCTGTCGCGGCGCTCGATCAGGCTTTGCCCGGCACCGATCAGCGTCTCCAGCTGGACGGATTTGACCTCGCTGCCGTCCTGTTCGCGCTGAAGGCGCTTCTGTGCCTGTTCGTTATCGTCGAGTTTGCGTTCGATCCGCTCGACGGCGCGGTGGAAGGTGTTGACGGTGGACCAGAGGATTTCATCGAGGTCGAAATCGAGGCTGGTGTCGGCCATGGTGGAAATCAGGGCGTCGAAGATGTCGGAGACCGCACCCTGGATGACGTGATCTTCGGGCGTGATCCGGGGATCGGCCTCATCTTCGGAGGGGCGGTAGCCATGGAGTTCAAGCTCTTCGATGGCATGGCCGGTCGGGGACGTGCTGTGATCGGGTTCAAATTCGTCATGCGCGTACATTGGGATGCGTCCTTCGGCTGGACCGCGACCGTCGCGGCCTTCGTGGCGACGACAAGCCCACGGGCGCTCCGGCCGGGCAGCCCGAGCCTTTTGGCGAGGGCCTTGATGGCAAAGCCCGGCTGATTTGTTTCGCGCTGTAAAGGCGGGGGAGACGGGGTCCCCACGCGACCTGTCGCGTGGGGTGGCGGGCCGCCGACGGAAATCAGTCGGGCGCCGCCATTGCCGGGCCGGAGCGCTTGTGGGCCGCTCGCCCTCTTGGAAGGCCAAGGCGCGGTCCCCCTGCCGATGGAGATGCAGCCCTATGCGCATGACAGGAGCGGAGATATCCGATCACCACCCCGTACCGGCTATGCCATTGCGGCCATGAACCGGCTGACGTCCTCGGGAGCAATCTGCACCCGGATTTGCGCCCGAAGCGCATCCAGCCCGCGAGCGGTGAGATCCTCGTTGAAATCCCCCAACATAGGCGAGAGCGTGATCGCCTCGATCCCGGCTGTCATGGCCCGGTCCACCAGGTTGTCCCGCGCGCTGTCGCCTGCCGGATCGTTGTCGCGAACGATATAGAGCCTGCGCAGATGGGCCGGAAACTGGATGGCGGCGAGATGTCCCGCCGAGAGTGCGGAGATCATCGGCATCATGGGCAGAACCTGCCGCAGCGACAGGATGGTCTCGATGCCTTCCCCTGCTGCCAGCACATCCTGCGTATCGCCAAACCTGACGGCATGCCCGAGCAGGTCTCCCATCGCCTTCCTCGGCGGATCGACAGGCGCCTTGCCAGAGCCGTCGCGTCTGAGCCAGGTCCGATGCGCGCCGGTGATCCTGCCATCGAGGTCGGTGACAGCAGCGATCATGGCGGGCCAGGTCTCGGTCGGCCCATCGTCCTCGGGCCGCCAGTAGCAACTCGCATGGAAACGCAGATTTGCGGTTCCGCGTAAATCCGTAATGCCGCGTCTGCGTAAATACGTGTCTGCGGTACTGCCGATCAGCGGCTGCGTCATGTGCCAGAGGCGGCGTGCCGCTTCTGATGATCCCGATGGTGCTGGCGTTCGGGGCGGACGGGATTGCGGCAGCGGTTCGATCTGCGGCAGGCTCAGGAAACGTCGGGCCTCATTGGCAACGTCTGCAAAATCAATCAGGCCAAGCGAATCCCGGATCACGTCCAGCAGATCGCCATGCTCGCCCGTGGCCGAGTCCTGCCATTTCCCGGCAAGGCCTTTGGCGCTGTCATGAAGGCGGACGAACATGGAGCGGCCAGCCGTGTTTCTGACATCGCCAACCTGCCAGTAATTGCCCTGCTTGCGCCCGTTGGAGAGATATTGGCGGCACACCGCCTCGGCCTGTCGGCCGAGACGCTGCGCCAGTTCGGTGGCGTTGAGGCGGGTCATCAGGCGGCCTCCCGCTCACCGATGCGTTCGAGCGGGAAACGGTCGAACAGCTTACCGATGATTTCCGGTCCCGATGCGCCGATCGGCACGAAGAAACGCAGTTTCCACGAGATGATCTCGCTGAAGAGACCATAGGCCCGAAGTCGTTCGCGCATGGCATCGCTAAAGCCGGTCAGTTCGATCCGGTTGGCGCCCATGACGCGGACACGGCGCAGTTGCAGCCCCTCGGCAAGATCGAGGGTCGTGCGGCCGTCTATCAGCGCGGCATAGGCCGCATCCGGTGTCAGGCTGCTGCTGACACCACTGGTCGCAGCATTGGCAGCCCATGCGGGCGACACACGGCGACCGATAATGCGCTCGCCTTCATCGGTCTGGAGCCGATAGACGCGGGAGGAATCCTGCGGCAGGCGCTTCCAGATCGGCAGCAGCAGCCCCGTCACCATATGCAGAATGCTGTCGGTGAACTCCGGCACCTCGGCCAGTTCCGTGTTCCAGGCCGATGTGAATACGGCGCGGTCGGCCTCGACCCAATGGGTTTCGCCCATCATGCGCACGGGCATGTTCATTGCCTCCATCGGCCGGATCAGCCGGACGCGCCGTTCGATCTCGCCATCATCCAGCATGACGCTTGTGGTCGGGATCTGGACAGCGGCGCGACCGGAGCGCTCGTTGACCAGCAACTTCGCGCGCGGATCACCCAGTTCCGCCAGAGCCGCATCCAGCATCACCGGCTGATTGCGCTTGCGTTCGGTCAGGGTCATGAGCCGGGTTTCCGCGCCGGTGCCTGGATGGGTGTGGATTACCTGCCGGTCGGTGACGATGAAGCTCTCGGCGCGCAGCGTTTCCAGCCCCATGTCATAGGTGCCGGATGCAATCGCTCCGTCGATCCGGGCTTGCAGAAGCTGCTCGAAGGCGCCGAACAGGATGCCCTGAAGTTCGATGGTCAGCGCCAGCAAGCGGTTCAGGAAGGTGGTGATTGGCGGCAGATCATCCTTGATGCCATTCGAGTCCATCAGCCTGAGGCCGGTGGCGGATTCAAACCGTTCCAGCGGGCAACCCTCGACCTTGCCACGCACGATCAGAAGATAGAGCTGGCGCAGCGCATCACGGGCATAAGGGCTTTCCAGATTGTCCTCGGGACGGAACAGCCCCTGACCGCCGGTCTGGCGCTGACCGCGGGTGATCGCACCCAGCGTATCGAGGCGGCGGGCGATGGTCGAAAGGAAGCGCTTCTCGGCTTTCACATCCGTGGCGATCGGGCGGAACAGTGGCGGCTGCGCCTGATTGGTGCGGTTGGTGCGGCCCAGGCCCTGAATGGCGGCATCGGCCTTCCACCCCGGCTCCAGCAGATAGTGAACCCGCAGACGCTGGTTCCGCGCGGAAAGCTCGGCATGATAGCTACGGCCCGTGCCGCCGGCGTCGGAGAAGACCAGGATACGCTTCTGGTCATCCATGAAGGCCGCCGTCTCGGCGAGATTGGCCGATGGCGCACGGTTCTCGACCGCAAGTCGTGCCGAAGCACCTTCGCCCTTGCGAATGATGCGGCGCGAACGCCCCGTAACTTCGGCCACCACATCCGTCCCGAAGCGCTGCACGATCTGGTCGAGCGCCCCCGGCACAGGTGGCAGAGACCCAAGATGCTCAAGCATCTCATCGCGGCGCGCCACAGCTTCGCGGCTTTCAACGGGCTGACCATCGCGGAAAACCGGCCGTGACGAGAGGTTCCCCTCGCCGTCGGTGAAGGGTTCGTAAAGCTGAACCGGGAAGGAATGTTGCAAATACGAACCTACGTACTCCCTCGGGGTGACATCGACGGAAATGTCATTCCATTCGTCAGTCGGGATTTCGGCGAGGCGCCGTTCCATCAGCGCTTCGCCGGTCGAAACGATCTGGATGACGGCAGCATGGCCCGCCTTCAGATCGGCCTCGATGGAGCGGATCAGGGTCGGGGTTTTCATGGAGGTGAGCAGATGGCCAAAGAAACGCTGCTTGGTGGACTCGAACGCTGAGCGCGCTGCCGACTTCGCCTGCCGGTTCAGTGTACCCTCACTGCCGGTGATATTCGCGGCTTCCATCGCCGCATCGAGATTGTTGTGGATCACGGAAAACATTGCAGCATAGGCATCGTAGATGCGCCGCTGCTCGTCGCTGAGCTGATGTTCGACCAGTTCATATTCGACGCCGTCATAGGAAAGCGACCGCGCAGTATAGAGACCGAGGGAGCGCAGATCACGGGCCAGCACTTCCATGGCCGCCACGCCGCCTGCCTCGATCGCCTCGACAAACTCGGCCCGGGTTGCGAACGGGAAATCCTCACCGCCCCAGAGGCCGAGGCGCTGCGCATAGGCGAGGTTATGGACGGTGGTCGCACCGGTGGCTGAGACATAGACCACGCGCGCGTCTGGAAGCGCGTGCTGGAGCCGCAGGCCGGCGCGGCCCTGCTGCGAGGCGGCGATGTCACCGCGTTCACCCTTGCCACCTCCGGCATTCTGCATGGCATGGCTCTCATCGAAGATGATGACCCCATCGAAATCTGATCCCAGCCAATCCACGATCTGCTTGACGCGCGAAACCTTTTCGCCGCGCTCGTCGGAGCGTAGCGTGGCATAGGTGGTGAACAGGATGCCTTCCGTGAGCGTGATCGGCCGGCCTTGCGGAAACCGCGACAAAGGCGTGACCAGCAAGCGTTCCATGCCGAGTGCTGACCAGTCGCGCTGTGCATCCTCGATCAGCTTGTCGGATTTGGAGATCCAGACCGCCTTGCGACGACCGCGCAGCCAATTGTCGAGGATGATCCCGGCCGACTGGCGGCCCTTGCCGGCACCAGTGCCGTCGCCCAGCATGAAGCCGCGGCGAAAGCGGATCGCTCCAGCAGCATCCTCGGCTGCGGCACTCACATGGTCGAAATGCTCATCCACCGTCCAGGAACCAGCCAGATGATCGGCATGAGCATCGCCTGCATAGATCACCGTTTCCAGCTGGGCGTCCGACAGACGCTGGCAGATGTCGACGGGCAGCATGGGACGATAAGAGGGTTTCGGCGGGGCGACCGAGGCCATGGCAGCCGATTGCACCAGCCTGGTCGGATGCGGCTCAGCACCGGGAATGCGCAAGGATTGCAGCGCATATTCCTCATAGATGGCATCGGACAGCCGGGCACCTTCAGGCGGTGACCAGTCCACGGTGTCATAGGCGAGTTCCACGCCTTCGGGGTCATTGGCTGGAGTGGCGACCGGCCGGGTCGCTGCCGAGCGGGCGAGATAGCCGCGCACCGACTTCGGCGGGAGTGCCGGAGCTGCGATCGCGTTCTTCGGTCGCGTGATGGGCAGAAGTGACGGAACCTCTGCCGTGATCCAGGAAAGCAGCGTGGCGACATCGGGCGCGATCCCGGGTGAGACCGGGAAGATGGCCGGATCGTCGGCGGGCAATTTGTCGATGACGGTCAGCCGCGTGTCGATGCTGGTGCCGTGTTTTGCATAGACTGCGCCATCGATCGCGGCGGTAAACACCACGCGGCCACGCGCCTGCAAACGGATGAAGGCATCGCGCCAGGCCGGCGCTTCGGGGCCGAACCCCGCGCCGGTGATTGTGACCAACCGGCCACCGGGGGCGAGACGGGCCAGCGCCGAAGCAACATGCCGGTATGCCGCGTCGGCCATGCGCCCGGTCACGTTCGCCATGGCCGAGAACGGCGGGTTCATCAGAACCACGGAGGGGACGGCATTTGCGGCGAGATGATCGTCGATCTGCGCGGCGTCGAACCGGCTGACCGGAAAGGCCGGGAAGAGAGATACCAGAAGATCGGCGCGTGTGTCGGCCACTTCATTGAGGATCAACGAAGCGCCAGCAGTCTGCGCCAGGATCGCCATGAGGCCAGTACCGGCCGATGGTTCCAGCACCACGTCATCGGGCGTGATCGCGGCTGCTGTCAGAGCAGCGAGACCCAGCGGGACAGGCGTCGAGAACTGCTGAAGGTTCTGGCTTTCCTCGGAGCGCCGGGTTTGCGTCGGCAGGAGCCCGGCAATCTTCGTCAGATGGGAAAGACGCGCATCCGCAGAGGCGGATTTGCGGAAAAGTGCCTTTCCGTATTTGCGCAGGAACAGAACGGTCGCGACCTCGCAGGCCTCATATGCCGTCTTCCAGTCCCAGGCGCCGGCCGCATCGGAAACACCGAAGGCGGTTTCCATGGCCGTCCGCAGGGCGGTGGCATCAATGCGCTGGCCGCGTTCCAGATGGAGCAGCAAATGCCGGGCCGCAGCCAGAATTGCGGGTGCAGCCGCCTTCGGCATGACCGGATCGGTCACGGGAAACACCATGTTCATGTCAGAAAACCTCGAGAGAGCAGAAGCGGGCAAGCCCGGCCGGCGCTCTCTCAACCACCCGGACTCAACCCCTTCCGGCAAGCCTCTTCCTCTGAACCTGACCGCATAAGAAAAGCGCCCCGACCGGATGGTGGGGCGCCAGAGGATCAGCCGAAGCGGCGGCCGGTTTCGGTGAACGTGTATTCGTTCGCGAGGATGGTGTCGTCCACGACCGCGTCGGAGGAGAGATAATCGTATTCGCGCTCAAGCTGGCGGTAGAGCCAGCGAGCGAGATCGCGCAGCGCTTCGGTCACAGTCTCCTCGGCATCCTCCGTCATGTCCTGCCAGTTCGGGCTGTCGCGCTCGACCGAGATCGCCATGCAATATTCGTGATAGTAATGGCCGCGATGGCTGACCTCGGCGCGCAGTTGGTAAAAGTTGCGCTTCTGGATCGCCTGCAGAACATCGGCGATGCGATGCAGGTCGGCGTCCTGCGGCGCATATTCCCGGATCAGGCCTGGGACGCCTTTGCGGTAGGAAAGCCGCGCCTCGAAGCACGCGCCATCCCCTTGCGACCAGAAGCCCCGGAACCAGATGCAGGGTTCCTGCCGGGTGCCGCCGCCCATGAGCTGGACCGGCCGGGTCTTCAGCTCAAGACCGAGGATTTCGGCGATACGCTGGAAATCCTCATAGACGGTCTCATACCAGTCATAGTCGAAGCCGCCTTCACGATACCAGGCCCGGGCCTTGTCCTTCGCCGCGTCAGTCAACTCGTCGAGGCGATAGACGGTGGTTTCGATGACCTTACTCATAGGGATCGCCTCCCTCCAGCACGGTGGAAAGCCAGCCATCGGTATAGATCCAGTCCACCGTCTCGCCGGTGGCGAGGTCGAGAACATGCGCGCCGCCGCCGAAACCGTCGATGCGGGGTTTCGAGCAGGTATTGGCATATTGCAGGCCCCACCGACCGCTCAGGCCGAATTCGGAGGCACAGCGTTTGACGAACTGGATGACGTGCTCCGGATCGCCGGTAACGTCATCGCGCATCCAGAGCTGCGTGCCGCCATGTTCGGGCTGGATCGAGAGCACAAACCCGTCCGAGGGCGGATCTTCCGTGTCATTTGTATCGGCCAGCGCATTGTAGAGATCGAGCGCACGGGCGGCGTTTTCGGGCGTGCCCACATCGAGCAGGCAGGAAAAATGCGTATAATAGTCAGCCATGGTGGCCTCCGGACATGACAAGGCCCGGCGCGGGACCGGGCCGAATGGATGGAAATGGGCGGAAGATCAGGCGGCTTGCGGCAGGCGGAGCAGGTTGGCCGCCGTCTCGCGCCAGAAGGGATCGACCAGTCGCGCCTCACAAAGGCTGGCGCGCAAGCGCAGGTCACGGGCCAGGTCGCGATTGGCGCACCCCGACGCGGCAAAGGCCAAACCGCGCAGCCGACTGGCTTCGGTGACGATACGGCGGGCCTCGGCATTGGACGTGACGGGCTGCTGCCAGAGGATGATGCCCGCGCGGATTTCGCCGGCGAGGACCAGACCGTATGCGCGGTCCTGGATGAGCATGATGCGCGGGCGGAAATGCGGGAAGCTGTCCGGCCCGCTGCAAATGTCGCTCCGCGACAGGCGCAGGGCGGCGAACTGCATGGCCTCTTCTGGCGACGGGCATTCCCCCAGCGGGATCATGCGCTCGAAACTGTCGGCATTATCGCCATCGTCAGCGCTGGCCAGACCGAGGCAGGAGATGCGCAGCGGCAGCTTTTGCGCCCGGTAAAGCGCAGGCAGCACATCGGCGGCCAGAATCTCGCCGATAGAACGGAAGGTTTCAAAACGGGCGATGGTCATCGGGATCACTCCATGACGGGCGCCGGTGAGCCTCTCTCTCCAGCCTTCAACCCGTCACGGCCGAACGGCCCGCACTCTTCCTCTCTGACCGGGGCGCGTCCCCGGTTCCGCTGCCGGCGATGGGCGCACCATCGCAGGGCTGAAGGCCCGGGCGCGGGATCCGCGCACCGGGCCGTCGGGGATGAGGCGCATGTCGCGCCTTATTCCCACGGGTCCAGCTCCAGCCGCACCATGTCGTCATCACCGTCGAACTCGGCGGCGGGGCAAGCGGCGTGGGTGCCGTCTCCAGCCTGGAACACGACGATCGAAACCATCAGCGTGGCGGCGAGGCTGGCGGCGAAGGCGGTGGCATCTGCATAGGACATGGGTTCCGGCTCCTGTCTTTGGGAGGCGGGGGACCATCCCCCGCGCGACAGGCGCCCGAAGTGTCTGTCCGTATCTGCAATCACCCGAGGGCGTTCGGCCTTTTGGCCCGAATCCCCGAGGGCGGCACGCTTGCGTCAAGCCGACCCCTCCGGGGTTGAATGCCAAGAAGCGGATCAGACCAAGGTTAGCGAATGGAAGCGGGGGTGGTTCTTCGCATCTGACAGGATTCCGGATACCCGCTCGCAGATGCCTTGCCGCGCCAGCCTTTCCGCCATGCGGGCATCAGAACCCGTGTTCTCTTCAGGCCGGGGATGGCACCCGCTGCCCAAGACAGGATGAACGACGCCATGGTGCAGCTGGAACTGGAAACCCCACGTGCGAAAAGTGCGAAGCTCATCTTCCGCCGGCCCCAGGTTGGGCTCAACTCGCCTTCAGCCCCAAAGGCCATCGGCGATTTCTCGAGCAATCATCGCGCGCGCCTTCATGATCAGATCATCGCCGGATGTGTCGATATGGCCGTAAAACCGGGCGTGGCCGCCATGGGCTGTCCACTCGGCGTAGCGGCAATATTCGCGGGCATCGAGCCGGAACACCCGCATATCCTCGGCCCAATGGGGCTTGGGCTCGACGACGACAGTGATGCTGTCGCGGGTCTCCTCCCACGGAAGTGTGCGTGCCGATGGGGGATTCGCGCGATCTTCGCGGAAGATCTGATCGATGTCGATGATCGTGGGCATGGAAGTTCTCCAAAGAAAAAGCCCGGCCACAAGGACCGGGCGAGCTCAGGGAAACGGCATGGAGTGGTCGGGGCGACCGAAGCTGCCCCGACGGAAGGTTATTCGGCAGCGACCATGTGCTGCTCTTCCTCGTCGTCGACGGGATCGTCTTCCTCGCCATCACCAGCGAGGAAATCGGGCAGATCGTCGGCTTCGCCCTCGGGAGCGTGGACCAGATCGACCTCGGCCCCCTCATCGACCATGCGCAGCGGCTCGGGCAACCAGCCGGTATCAGCCAGCAGACGCTCGGCCTCTTTGGCCATATCGCCCTTCTTCAGGTGCCCGATCAGTTCAGCGGCACGGTCACCGGCGCCCTCGCGCACGGCCTCAATGATGCGCGGCTTGGTCACGCGGCCGAGATAATTGCCAGCCGTCGGCCGCCAGCCCACCGCCACCATGTCGAGACCGGTCGAACGCGCCAGCCGGTCCGCCTGCGACAAGCGGATTTCCAGCCCGTGCTGGCTGACGCCCATGCCGCTATAGGGGTTTGGCTTCTCGTAGAGCGCATTGACACCAAAGCTCACGCAATGGGCGAGCAGGTCCATGCGGGAGCCATCATCCAGATCGGCCAGCCAGTCCCAGAGCGCGGCATCGTCAGCCGGGATATGGTCGCCCCAGCGTTCATGCCGTTCCTGGATCGCCCTGGCCGAGGTGCTGTCACGCAGATCCTCGGCCTGCGCGGGCAGATGCACCTCGCGGACCTGCGCTTCCAGGCAGCCCCGCGTCGAATGCGGCAGGAAGCAATCGGTGACCAGCCGGTGCAGCAGCGCCGTCATGGCGACTTGCGGGTTGGATGCAACCGCGTCGCGCAGCGCCAGCGTGCGGTGCGCCGTCAATTCGCTGATCAGCCGGTCAGGTAGCGGCCTGATCGTTTCGGTGTCGTCCTCCTCATCCGGTTCGGCCGGTTGACCGCCCATCGTGATGACCGCGCGCTGATGCCTGCCATCAGCTTCAGCCCCCGGGAGCACCTCGCCGGTTTCGGGATCGACGACATCGGTCGCCGGTTCTGCAGGCGCCTCATCCTCGGGACGGACATAGCCACGCTCGACCAGCAGGGTGCCATCGGCATCGATACTGACGAAGACGCCCGCCCTGGCCATCTGATCCGGATCGAAAATCATGGGACGGCGCTCGAAGGCATCCAGCGCCTGTTCGATTTCGCCGAGACGTGCATCGATCTCATCGGGCAATTCGTCGGCCTCGGCATAGTCCGCTTCCAGCCGGTCATATTCCTCGCGCAGCGTCTCGCGGGTGGCGCGCTCCTCCTCGGTCATATCGACCGTGGTGCCGACCAGTTGACGAAGTCCATGATCGTGGCCGTAGGGAAAGGTCATGGTGACCTCGATCCACTTCCAGCCCTCGCCGCCAATGCTCTGCGCCTCGGCCTTCAGTTTCTCGCCTGCCAGCCGGTCGAGCAGAACCGGGTCCTGCAGCCAGCCGCCATCGTCCTGCTGAAAGAGATCGCGCAGCACGCAGCCGCCGGCTTCCTCATAGGCGTCGATGCCGACGAAGAGCGCCCGCTTGTCGGCGGCGCGCACCGTGGTTTCGGTCAGCAGGCGGCGGATATGGTAGGGCTCCTTCTGCCAGCCATCCTTGATTGCCTCCCAGACCTGTTCCTGCCGGGCAGGATCGGAACTGACGGTGAAGGCCATCAGCTGCTCCAGCGTCATGCCATCCTCGGCATAGATGTCGAGCAGCGCAGGCGAGACCGAGGCAAGGCGCAGGCGCTGTTTCACTACCTTCGCATCGACGAAGAAGGCAGCAGCAATCGTCTCTTCGGTCATGCCCTTCTCGCGCATGGACTGGAAGGCGCGAAACTGGTCGAGCGGATGCAGCGGCGCGCGCTCGATGTTCTCGGCGAGCGAAACCTCGTCGATCAGCACATCGGCCCCGGCTTCCGACACCACGCAGGGCACGGGTGCGATCTTGGCAAGGCGCTTCTGCTTCACCAGCAGTTCCAGCGCCCGGAAGCGGCGGCCACCGGCGGGCACCTCGAACATGCCGGTCTCGGCGCCATCCTCGCCCAGGACCGGGCGTACATGCAGGGACTGGATCAGCCCGCGGCGGGCGATGGATTCGGCGAGTTCCTCGACCGAGATACCGGCCTTGACGCGCCGGACATTGGACTGGGAAAGCATCAGCTTGTTGAAGGGAATGTCACGCGAGAACGACAGGGTGATCTTCTGAACGGCAGTTGCCATGTCAGTTACTCCATGACGGACGCCGGGGAGCCTCTCTCTCCGGCAACCAGCCCGTCACGAAACTCCCATCCCTCCTTTTCCTCTCCTGGCCGCCCGCTCGGCCCATCCCCGTCCATCAGATATCGCCGCGAGCGCGCAGGCTGACCTCGCTGCTGCCACCCACGATGATGTGGTCATGCAGCACCATGCCCAGGACCTTGCAGGCTTGCTGGATTTCCCCGGTCATCGCGAGGTCGGCGGCCGAAGGCTCGGGATCGCCGGATGGATGATTGTGGACGATGATCAGCGCACTGGCATTGAGCGCCAGGCCCCGGCGCAGCACTTCCCGGGGGTAGACCGGGGCATGGTCCACCGTGCCGACGGCAAGGCATTCATCCGAGACCAGCCGGTTTTTCCGGTCGAGATAGAGGACATGGAAGCGCTCGACATCACCGCGGATGGTCAGCGCGCAATAGTCGAGAACCGCCTGCCATGTGGACAAGACCGGGTTCTGGTTGAGATGGCGCAGCAGGATCTGGCGCGCCTCGTAGACGACGGCCTGCTCCTGCGCGGAAAACTGGCAGGGTTGCGGATCGATAGCGAGTTTCCTCATGTGTCGCGTCATGGTCGTGGGGTCCCGACGGGCAGCCGGCCCGGCGCCGGAACTTTCACCACGTCACGACGAGAGGCGCCGCCCTCTACCTCCAAGAGAGCGGCGCAAAAAGCGCAAAGCCGGACAGCCGGGTCTCAGGCTTTCCGGCTTTCTGTATCGGCGGGTTTCAGGGTCTGTGCAGCACCGCCACGGAATCGGGCGGACAGAAGTTGTTCAGCGGCCCGAATGCCGCCCGCCATGCGCGCCGCTTCAGCCCAAACCGAAATCGGGAACATGCCGGTAAAAAGCACGTCCCGCTCGATCCTCATCCCAAAGGGGAGCCGGATTGCCTCCAGTTCGGCGAAGCTCCAGCTACCGAGTTCGGGATAGCCGATGTCGGCGAGACCAAACATGATGTCGTCGTCCTCATCCAGTTCGGTCGCGAGCCAGACGCCTGCGCCAAGGGGATTGTAGAATTTGACGACGGGGTGGTGATCGGTATCGCGCTGCCGGCCATTGGCGAGAAGCTGCGCGCGCTGCGTGCGGGTCAGGAGGATCATGCCGCAGCCCTCCGCTCAATCGAGGCTGCCACAGGTTCGGCGACCTCCTCGTCGGGCAGATGCGCGAGCAGCCAGTCGGCCGCCTTGCTCGCCTGCGAGGCGGCGCGGACGATGGCGCGGTTGTCCTCCCGAAGACATTCCAGCCAGGATCCAATATAGTCGGCATGACGGACCGTTGGCACGATACCGAGAGAAGCGCAGCAGAAGGCCGCATTCATCTCCGCGACCAGTTCCTCGAAGGCGTATTTCTTCGTGCCAAAGCTGCCCGAGAAATCCCGCCCCAGGCGTGACGCATGGCCAGTGGCGTGACCCATTTCGTGCAGCGCCGTCCTGTGCCAGTTGATCGGCTCGAAATAGGCCTGCGGCGGGGGAACCTGCACATAGTCGTGCGCCGGCACATAAAAGGCGCGATCGCCGCCGATGCGAAAATCGATGCCGGTCGCGCGGATCAGCGCCTCGACCCTCGGCTCGATCATGCCGGGCGGCGGTGGCGGCGCCTCCACGGCGATATCCTCGGGCAGCCCCTCGCATTGGGCCGCGTTGAACACGGTGAAGCGTTTCAGGAATGGAATGCTTCCCGCTTCTTCACCGGCGTCCCGGGCGCGACGCTTTTCGTCCTCAGGAGTGAAGCGGTCGGAATAGACGACGGTCGTGCCATACTCGCCCTTGCGGACATTGCCGCCGAGCGAAAGCGCCTGACGAAAAGTGAGCCAATGCTGGGTCGGATAGCCGTACTGGATCACGGCGCCCCAGAGGATCAGGACATTGATCCCGGAATACTGACGCGCAGTTGCGGCGTTCCTCGGCATGGCGAGTGGCGCTTTTGCTGCCGATGTGCCCCATGGCTGGACCCAGGGCAGCCGACCTTCCTCCAGCTCCGCGATGATCTTGCCGGTAATGTCATCGTAAAGATTGGTGCGATTGCCGCCGCCTCGCGCGGCGCTGTCAGTTCTGGCCATCGGGATGATCTCCGCGACGGGCGCCGGAGACCTCTTCTCCAGCCCTCAACCCGTCACGGAAAACCCGTCCGCACTCTCACTCTACCGGGGGCGTTGCGGGGTCTCCCCGCAAAAGGGGTCGGGGGGAGACCCTGGCTCAGCCGCAGGGGAAGGCTTTCCCCTTTATGGCGCCCAACTTCTGGTCTTAAGGGCTCGACCGGATAAAAGCGTTTGCCCCAGTCCTTGTCTGGATTGTCCATCATCAGATCGGCGAAGGGGCAGACGCGGCGGTCAGCCGCCGAGCATCGACGTGGAGCCTCTCAGTACCACGGCTCTCACCCACTGGTCTCGGCAAGTGAGGCCGCGATATCACCGATCGAACGCAGCAGGATCAGAGCATCGTCCCGGGAAGGCTCAAATCCGCGCCGCCTCCAGAATTCGGCAGCTTCTTCATCAACAGCATTGACCATCAAGGCCCGCCCGCCAATGAGCGAGGCCGCCTGAACGCAGCGTTGAAGGGCGTGCTTCACAAGACCGGTGCCAATGCCCAGCCCTGCCCATGTGGTGTCAGTGGCCAGTTGCCCCAGAAGTATGCACGGCACCGGATTAGGCGGCTGCCCGGTCCGTATCGAACGCGGCATGACCGATGGGACAACGGCGGTGGGTGCGAGACCGTAATACCCGACCACACGTCCAGCCTCATGCACGACAAGAACGGCGGTAAAACCCTTCTGCTGATTGGAGAGCGCACGGGTTTTCAGCCAATGGTCGAGCGTCGGCTTGCCACAGGAAAACTCAGAAACATCATGGGCAGCGGTAAGCGGTTCGGGTCCCGAAAGCTGCAAGGGACTACCGCTTCGCCACGTAGCCGGGCTCCCACGGCGCAGGCCGTTTCAGCACTTCCACCATCTCCGGAACAGAAGCAGCGGGACGCGACAGCACATCCATGAACTGAGCAAAGCCTTCCGGGCTCATCCTGACCAGCCCCTGCTCCATGACGACCTCCTCGGCCGCGCGTACAGCGGCCTCGCGCACGAAATCCGTGCGTGAGCGGCCGCGCAGGCCCGCAGCGCGATCGATCATGGCAACATCCGCCTCGAGCAGACGCATCGAGATCGGATATTCCTTGCGTTCAGCAGTGTTGGCCATGGCGAGTCTCCTTAGCTCGAAGATAGTCTCTTGTATTGCAAAATACAATACGATAAAGTCTCAACTGCAAGCAACAGCTTCCAAAGGAGCAGCATCGAGGCGAAAGATGACGGCGACAGCGAGCGATTCCGACAGGTCATTTTACTATGCCGTGGCACGCCAGACTACGCCGCCGCACGCCATGACGCACATCGGCACACCGATCGCCGCCAAATGTTCGCCCGTAAATTCCATTGCTTATACCGGGCATGGGACGAATGCTGTCAGTTATGACCTTGCGAGCCCCAGAAAACACAGCAAAGATGACAGGAGCAGAGCGCGAAGCGCTGCTCGAATCTTTGCTGCTGGACGAGCCGGAGTTGACGTTTACGCCGCGCGGCAGTCCCGATCCACGCCTTCTGCGTCTGGTCGGCATCCTGGCAAAGCAAGCGGCGCGGGAGTGCTTTGCAGAGGAAGTGAAGTTGTCCAAGCGAAGGAGGAAGCGCGCCTCCTGATGCGGATGGGAGCCATGTTTTGAAAGTCGCGATCTACGCCCGCTATTCTTCCGACAATCAACGCGACGCTTCCATCGCCGACCAACTTCGTATGTGCCGCCTCCATGCAGAAAAGCAGGGTTGGCACGTCATCGAGGAATATACCGATCACGCGATTTCAGGCGCTTCGCTGATACGTCCGGGCATCCAGGCCCTGATGGCCGACGCCATGGCCGGTCGTTTCGACGTGATCCTTTCAGAGGCGATGGATCGCCTCTCACGGGATCAGGAAGACATCGCCGGCATTTTCAAGCGCATGTCCTACGCGGATGTGAAGATGTTCACCCTTTCGGAGGGCGAGGTCAGCCATCTGCATGTCGGCCTCAAGGGTACGATGAATGCGCTGTTCCTCAAGGACCTAGCCGACAAGACACGCCGCGGACAGCGCGGCCGGGTCGAAGCTGGCAAATCCGGTGGCGGCAACTCCTATGGCTACGATGTGGTCAAAAAGCTGGACGCCAATGGCGAACCCATTCGCGGCGACCGCACCATCAACGACGCCCAGGCAGACGTGGTTCGTCGCATCTTCCGCGACTATGCTGCAGGCAAGTCCGCCAAGACGATCGCATTCGCGCTCAACAAGGAAGGCATCCCCGCCCCTTCTGGCGGTGACTGGGGTTTCAGCACGATCAACGGCAACCCGAAGCGTGGCAACGGCATCCTCAATAACGAGATGTATGTCGGCAAGATTGTCTGGAACCGGCAGCGCTTCGTGAAGGATCCGAACACCGGAAAGCGGCAGGCCCGCCCAAACCCGGAATCGGAATGGGTCATCCAGGAGACGCCTGAGCTCCGGATCCTCGATGACGAACTCTGGAACGCGGTGAAGGCACGGCAGGAGAAGAACAAGCTCTCACGGGATGACAACGGCAGCACGGATGTCCGCACCGTCAATCACCGCCGCCGCCCCAAATACCTCTTCTCGGGCCTGACCAAATGTTCCTGCTGCGGTGGTGGGTACTCCGCAATCTCGGCAACCCTGATCGGATGCTCGACCGCGCGCAACAAGGGCACCTGTGACAACCGCGTCAACATCCGCCGTGATGAGTTGGAATCACGCGTGCTGAACGCCCTGCGCACGCGGCTCGTTGACCCAGCACTGTTCGCCCATTTCTGCGAGGTCTTCACGCAGGAGATGAACCGTCTCCGCATGGAAGGCCGAGCCGGTATCGCCTCCGCTGAAGCCGAGATCACAAAAATTGAGCGGGAACTCGATACCCTTCTCAACCTGATCCTCAAAGGCGGTGCTGCCGACGCTCTCAATGCGAAGATGGTGAGTTTGGAAAAGCGGAAGAAGGAACTTGAACTGTTCCTGGCCGAAGCGGAAGAGCCCCCTCCACTTCTTCACCCGAGCATGGCTCTGCAATACCGCAAGCGCATCCAGCAGCTCTACGAATCCCTTCAGGATGACGACGAGGGCAAGCGGATAGAAGCCGCCGACACCATTCGGTCACTGGTAGATCAGATTGTGATGACACCGGTTGAGGGCAAGATCGAGATCGACGTTCAGGGCGATCTTGCTGGAATCCTTATGATTTCCGTACAAACGAAAAACCCCGCCGGAGAGCGGGGTGGATCGCAAGTAAAGATGGTTGCGGGGGTAGGATTTGAACCTACGACCTTCAGGTTATGAGATAGCTAC
>NZ_JBMDIO010000046.1:0-35682 GCF_057808725.1 Novosphingobium sp. FG90 | reverse complement strand
CCGCAGCGGGACTATCCCGCCGCTAGCGTGGCCGAATATTGCTCCGCCGTTCTCAAGTACGATCTCAAGCTGCAGACGGCCGGGATCAACATGGGCTTCGACCAGACGGTGACGCGCGGTGACGTCGAGGGGCGCAGTTTCTCGGTGGTGTATCTGAAGGACGGCCGCGTGGTGGCACTGGACTGCGTGAACAAGGTCAAGGACTACGTGCAGGGCCGAAAGTTGGTGGAAGCCTGCTCATCGCCTGATCTAGTGAGATTGGCAGACCCAACGGTGGAGTTGAAAGAATTATTGTGAATTTATCCGATAAGATCTTATTTTCTTCGGGCCTGCCGTCACTCGAGTTGCTCGTCGACCTGCCTGCCAAGGTGCTCAAGGGGCAGTCGTCGCAGGTGCCGGCGGATTTCAGTTCTCCGGATTTGGCAGGCTAGATGCAAGTTCTGAGGTGCGCGTGCAGGGTGCCGGTGCGTTCCTAGGCCGCGCAACCGGTCGGTTGGCGATGCGCCCTTTTCGTCGTTCAGGTGACCGGCGGTGCAAAAGGTGTGTTCCGATATAGATTCACGCCGGCGGTAACGGCGCGACCGCAAGCACTACCCCACCGTAGGCGTATGCCGACCCTGCATGCTCGGGCACAATGGCGGGATGCTTGGCTAGCATCGCGGCGGCGACCATCGGGAGGGGCGCGGGCCCAACGGCAAGACCTGCAGCCGAGCGCCGGCGTTTGAGGTGATTGACCTGGAATAATCCAAAAACCCAGCGAAGCCGTTGGCAGCAGCGGTGTCTAAGCCTATTCTGTCGAGGAATGGACCGGATCACTGCTTTACAATTTTTCGTTCGCGTCGTGGAGAGCGGCAGCTTCTCGCAGGCGGCGCGGGAACTTGGCGTCGGACAGCCGGCGGTCAGCAAGCAGGTCGCGGCATTGGAGCGACGGCTCGGAGCCCAACTCCTCAATCGAACGTCTCGGGGGCAGCGTCCCACGTCGGCCGGCGTCGATTTCTACGAAGCAGCCATCCGGTTGTTGAGCGATCTGGAAGACGCCGAGAGCCGAGTAACCCAGGGACAAGGGCGCCCGGGCGGGAGCGTTAGAGTGGGGGTCCCACCGCTACTGACAAGCATGATGATCGTGCCGAAGCTCCCGGGATTTTTCAAGCAATTCCCAGATATCTCCGTCGAATTCGTCGTTTCGGAGCGATATGCCGATCTTGTACAGGAAGGGATCGATTTGGCGATCCGTGTTGGCGCACTGGATAGCTCCGGGTTGGTTGCTCGCCGGATCGGAAGCATGCAAATCGCGACTGTCGCCAGCGTTGAATATCTTGAAACGCATGGGTGCCCGCTTCATCCATCCGACCTCGACAGGCACGAACTCGTGACCAATCGGTATCTAGGAGCAACGAGCGATTGGCTTTTCAAAAACTGCGAGCAGCAAACTCTGTCCCCAACAGCCAGGCGCCTTAGCTGCAATAGTCCAGCGGACATACATGCTGCTGTACTCGCAGGTATAGGCATCGCTCAAAGCGCGCGGGGTTTGTTTGATCCAGTCCTTCAGTCAGGGAAGGTCGTTGAAGTGCTGGCGGATTTCGTCCCTGATCCATTTCCCATTCACGCGCTCCATGCAAGCGGGCGCGTACCGCGGCGGGTTCGTGTCGTGAGCGATTTCATCGAGCAATGCCTTGAGAAGCAACCAAGCCTCCGGCTGATGTAAGCTATTCCACCTTGGAATAGATTGTAGTCCTGTACACCAACTTCTGCGCGGCTTCCGCACTGCCTAACTGCCGCGACGGACCGCGCGCGCAGACAGCCGTAGCGGGAACGCAACGGAGTACAGTTCATGAAAGAGAAGATGATCGCCCTCGTAACTGGGGCCAACAAGGGACTTGGCCTACAGGTCGCCAAAGAGCTCGTTCATCACGGTTATATCGTCCTTGTCGGATCCCGTGATCTGGCGAACGGACAGGACGCCGCGATTGAAATCGGGGAAGGTGCGATCGCCATACAGCTCGATGTCACCGATGCCGCAAGTATCGCGGCCGCATCGAACCGTATCAACGAGGAATTCGGCCGGCTCGACGTCTTGGTCAACAACGCAGCGATTGGCCAATCAGGCCGCTACGAGTCTGCTCAGGAGATCGTAGCGGCAGGCCATGCGAGTGTGGCCGAATTGGACGAAATCCGTGTGCTGTTCGAGACTAACGTGCTGGGTGTGCTTGCAGTGACGCAGGCGATGCTGCCACTCATTCGAACGTCGCCTGCGGGGCGCATCATCAATGTGTCGAGCGCGCTGGGTTCTCTGACGCTCATATCCGACCCTGGCTTTCCGTATCGCTCCTATTTTGGTGCAACATACCCTGTCTCCAAGACGGCGCTCAACGCTATTACCCTAGCGATTGCCGTGGAATTGGAAGGCACCCCGATCAAGGTTCGGGCGGTCAGCCCCAGCTTCACGGCGACAGCAATCAACGACTTCATGGGAACGGACACCGTTGAAGTCGGCGCGCGGCCGATTGTTCTCGCAGCCTTGGACATGGAAAGCCCGACTGGAAGTTTTACCGGGCCGGAAGGCGCTCTTCCCTGGTGAACGGACGCCAATCTCTGGGCGCTTGAAGTCGGCGCGAAGTTATGACGGCGAGCGGTGGCCCGCCGTCATCGGCGTATCACACCGCACCACTTGGTCCTGTTCAGCGATCGGCGGCCACGCCCTGGTTTCCGTCAGAACACGAACTGGAATGCCGCGTCGTGGGCCAGCGCCGACCCCAACACAGGCTTGTCCCTTTCGCCAAAGTAAATGCCGGTTCGGCCCGACTGATCGGTAAGAACGTCCACAATGATGCGCCCCGCCCGCCTCGGCATGCTGCTGCCGAAGGAAGAGCTTCCGATCCTGAGCATCAGCGCAATCTGTCTTGCGAGGCGTGCGCGGTCGTTCAGATATCCGAGCGGTTCGCTTTGCCTTACGGCTTGTCGCCATTCCTATGAGGATCAGCGAAGGCGGCATCGCAGGCGGGCGCACGGTTGGAATACGGGATCGGCACCCACGTAAATCCGGCTCCGACCTGTTGGATATGCCCGATCGCGGTATCCGCCACGCCCAGTTCGAAGGCATGGCCGTGCAACAAGTTTATAGCCTTCTTCCGGCCCGCTTCGTCATAGGAGAGACGAAGCCCGGGTGCCGCCCGATCGAACAGCGATGGCGCCAGCACTTCGTATCCGGCGGCAGCCAGCCGGTCGCATTGCTTCTGGATATGCTCGGTCAGGCCGAAGATTTCCTGCAGGAGCACTATCCCTCCCAGACGAGCGCCTTGCGGCGCCGCCCGGTAGGTTTCGACCGAGGCCCCATTGGCCATCGTCACCTTGATAAAGTCACCCATGATGGTGCTCCCCGCACGAAGCAGTCGCGATGGGCTGGCGCCTCACCACGGCTGCACCTCGGCGCCATGATAGAAGCTGCCATGCGGACCGGCTTCATCCATCAGGGCGAGCGCGATGCTCGTCTCGGCACCTTGCTCAGGCGTCATCTACCGCAGCTTCGCGGGCCGAGGGATCACTGCGGGCGGGGGAGGGGTGTCGGCGGATGATCTCCTACATCCAGGAAGGGTCGCCGGAACCGGCTTCGAGGCGGCCTATCCGCTGATCGTCAAGGTCACCGATATGCTGGGGTTTCCGGAGTTCTTCGGCAACTTCGTCGCCATCGTCGTCCTGCTGATCTGCTGGGTGCTGGTGGTCCTCGCGTTCTTCATTCTTGCCATCCAGCTGTTCGTCACGATCATCGAGTTCAAGCTGACCGCGCTCGCCGGTTTCGTGCTCGTGCCGTTCGCGCTGTGGAACAAGACCAGTTTCCTGGCCGAGCGGGTTCTAAGAAACGTCATATCGTCCGGCATCAAGGTCATGGTGCTGTCCGTCATCGTCGGGATTGGCACCACCTTTTTCGATCAGATAACGAGCCTTGTCGGTGACGATCCGGAAATCGCCGAAGCACTCACGCTGCTGATGGGGGCCCTGACGCTCTTCGGTCTCGGGATATTCGGACCCGGGATCGCTTAGGGTCTCGTATCCGGTGCTCCGCAACTGGGCGCGGGCGCGGCGGTCGGTGCTGCCGCGGGCGCAGCTATTATGACTGGCGGCGCGGCGCTCCTCGGCACACACGGTGCGATGATGACTGCGCGTGGCGGCATAGGCGCTGTCCAATGTCACCGGTTCCGACACCCCAGAACAGATGATGATTCATGCTTGGGGGCTACGTGCCCGCACATTCGGGCCAAGCAGTGACGCTTGAAGCGATCCTTACCCAGTACGGTCTTGCAGCCCTGTTCCTCGGCGCGGGCATCGAGGGCGAGACGGTGGTCGTGCTGAGCGGAGTCATGGTCCACCGTGGCCTGATCGCATACCCGGCGGCCATCGCGGCCGCAGCACTCGGGTCCTTTATCGCGGACCAGATCTTCTTTGCCCTCGGCCGCAGGTTCCGCGACCATCACTACGTTCAGCGCGTTCAGCAAAAAGCCGCCTTCCGTCGCGCTATCGATGTGTTCGAGCGGCGGCCGGTGCTGTTCGTGTTCGGGTTCCGCTTTCTCTATGGTCTGCGCATCGTCAGCCCCATCGCGATCGGCACGACCGCGCTTCCCGCCACCCGCTTCACGGTTATCAACGCATTGGCGGCTATGGTCTGGGCGACGGTTTTCGTGTCCCTTGGCTACCTGTTCGGTCAGGGCATCGAGGCCGCTTTTGGCCGCGTCCGCGATGTGGGCCATGTTCTGCTCCCCGTACTCGCCGTGCTGCTCCTCGTCGGCCTCGCCGCATACTTCAGGCACCGCAGGAACGAGGTCAGAGCAGAGGACTGACGAGACGAGCGAGGTTCTCGCAGAAACGGGAGAGACTGGAGCGATCACGCCATTCCTCCAGCAATAGCTGGTCGCTTCGGTCGATGTATCCGCGTTGGACATTTGCGAGAGGCCCAGCGGAGGCCTCATCATGCAGGATAAGGCTGATCTCCGCATTCAGCATGAAGGAGCGAACATCGGCGTTACTGGATCCGATGACGGCGATGCGCCCATCGATCGATAGGTTCTTCGCGTGCAGCAACCTGTCGCGGTAAAGGTGGAGGCGCACGCCCGCCTCAAGCAGTTCGCTATAATAGGATCGCTGGGCAAGGTTCACGAGCCGCTGGTCTACGACACGCGAAACGACGAGGTCGATTACGACGCCGCGTGCGACCGCGTTCTTGAGTGCGGTCAGCAGGGCTTCGTCGGGGATCAGATAAGGCGAGACGATGGTGATATTCTCTTGCGCCTCGTGAACGAGTTCGACGAGCAATCGCTCATAGCCCGGCATGCGGTAGTCCGGGCCACTCGGCATCGCCTGTAACTCTGAGGCGCCTGTGACGTCGGGGACGGACAAGGCCGCGATCGTCTGTCCGGTCTCAAGGAACCAGTCGCTGGCAAAGACAGCATCGAGCGCGCAGACGACCGGGCCTTCGACCCGGGCGACGAGTTCGTCATTGACGATCCCTGGTTTGAAATCACGGTTCACGATATTCTGCGATCCGACAAAAGCGACCCTTCCGTCGATCAGGCACAGCTTGCGGTGATTGCGCAGATCGCTTCGCGCACGGCGCAGCGCTGCGAAGCGAACCGGCAGAACCAGCCGGGCGGTGACGCCTCGGTCCGCCAGCATCGCCAGACTGCGCTTTGCCCAGGGGCGTGAGCCCAGCGCATCGATCAGCACCCGGACATCGACGCCGCGTGCGTGTGCGCGGCCAAGGGCGTCTGCAACTTTCTGTCCCGTCCGGTCATCGGCAAAGATGTAGGTCACCAAATGCACCCGAACATGGGCTGCATCTATCGCAGCCACCATGGCGTCGATCGTGCCGTCATAGTCCTCGTGCAAATTGAGGGCGTTGCCACCGCAGCTTGGGAAACCGCCCAGAGATTGTGCAAGCACGGCCGTGCGCGACGGCGCTCTTTTGCTGCTCGTCAGCGCCTGCGCAGCGCTCTCCCGCTCCGGTGCCGCACGCCTGAAGCGATCCCGGCGCCAGGACGGGAACGCGGCGCGGCCGATCAGGCGATACAGGATGAAGGCGGGCACCGGCAGGAACAGCACCAGAAGCAGCCAGCTGCGTGCCGCTTCTGGCGGACGTCGCAGCGGAATGACCACCACCATAATGAGCCGGATCGCCCATTCGAGCAGCAGGTAAGCGAGCGTCAGGTTCGGGATGGAGATCATCGCGCGATGCTACCTGTCTCTGCTGCGTCGTGTCGATGCGCCGATCGCCCAATGCTCGAGCTGCTTGTAGATGACTACTCTCGGCATCAAGCCGAAACATCGTGGCAAAGGCGCTGGCAAGGCTGCCGCCCAGCTGCACAGCCGCACAGCCGTGCCTTCGCGCCCGGCCGAACCGCCGAACAGGTGCGTGACAACGGTGCCGAGGAAGCTCAGCGGCGCCATGCGCAAGGGCACGCCGCCGCCCGGTTCATGGACCTGCTCGACGATCAGGTTGTTGCCGCCTTCGACGCTGCGACCGAACAGATGATAGAGCAGGCCGACTGCGAACCCACCGACCGGTAGGAGAAACAGCAACCATGGATGCGCAAAGCGCGTGCGCGTGGCAACATCCAGGCTCCAGAGGAAGGCCGCGCAAAGGCTGCCCACCGTCGCCGCCATGGGAACTAGCACCGCCAGCCAACGCAACACGGACAGGGCATGGTCATGCTGGCCCCTGACAACGGCTTAGGCGTTCAGGTTCGACAGCAAAATTGCGAATTCAGCGCGCACGATTCCTCCTTGTTGCGAAAACGCATCAGGTAGGAATCATCAGCCCGAAGGCGGTTCGGCCGAAGCCCGGCGGAAATCCATCGCCTTGGCAGCGCGTATCGTATGGCGAATGCCTTTGATCAAGCAGCGGTGCATGCGGAGGTGGGACTGTACGACAGCTTCATGCAGCCCTTGCACTGGAACCCGTGAGGCCATCTAATTGCCAGTCTTGAGTATCTATAAGAAGGAACGCTGCCAGTCCGTACTTGGGAGCATAAAATTGGCTGCTGAGCGTCTCATAAGGGTCGTTGTCCGTTCTCCGGCGAAAGCTTTAGGCGAAAATCCTTAGGTGTCACGTTCCCCATTGCTGCTGGCCCCGTGTGCCGCCGTGATTAACACGGGGGGATGGCGCCTGACCGCGCGGGCTTACTGCGCTGCCTTCGTCTCGGTATCGAGCCGCTTGACAAGTTTTTCGAGCTCGTTGGCATTGAGAACCCATGTCCCCGGGTCTTGCGGCCTTCGCGGAACACGGGCCGCGTTGGCAGGATGCGTGCCTGCTCGTTGGTGAAAGGCTTGAAGAGCGAGAAGTGCATGGCGCATTCGAGGAGCAGTCCGATCACCGGCGTCCTGCCATCCGGATCGATCATGGTCTCGGACTGGTCCCAGAAATGTTCATCATTGGGCGCGGCTATCGCTGATCATCACGAATTCGGGGGCTGAATGCCGACACCCGCGCGCATCCCTTCTTCGGCATTTTGTTTTAGCACACGCAGTGATCGCTTGATGATCGGCAAAACGTTTGATAGCGAAACAGTGTGTTCAAATAAGAGACTCAATCAGTATGGCGATTGAACTGGTAGATCGGACGATCTTGGTCAGCGGCGGCGCACGGGGCCTGGGAGCGGCTTTCGCGCAGGCTTGCGCAGAAGCTGGCGCGCGTCTCGCAATCGCGGATATCGATGGCGAGGGCGCCGCCAGCACCGCGCAGCAACTTCGCGCGAACGGTTGCGACGCCGAGGGCTTCGCGGTGGATATCGCCGATGCCGATTCCGTCACTGCGCTCTCGGCCGAAGTCGAGCGGCGCATGGGCGGGATCGACGGGCTGCTCAACAACGCTGCGCTGGCAACCGGTATCGGTGGCAAGACCTTCGAGGAAATCGACATCGATCAGTGGGACCAGGTCATGCGCATCAACGTGCGCGGCACCTGGCTGATGACCAGGGCTTTCGCGCCCATGCTGCGCCGTTCCGCCAAGGGCGGGCGTGTGCTCAACATTGCCTCGGACACTGCACTCTGGGGCGCGCCGCGCCTGTTGCACTATGTCGCGAGCAAGGGTGCGGTCATCAGCATGACGCGCTCGCTCTCACGCGAACTGGGTGAGGACGGGATCACCGTCAACGCGCTTGCGCCCGGTCTCGTGCGGGTACCGGCGACCGACTACGTGCCCGAGCAGCGCAAGCAGTTCTACGTGGACGGCGCCGCGATTCGCCGCCCGCAAGTGCCGCAGGATACCGTCGGCGGGGCCGTGTTCCTGCTCAGCGATGCCAGCGCGTTCATTTCAGGACAGATCTTGCCGGTGAATGGGGGCCTGATTTCCGCTTGATCGCTTGATTTCTCCAATATTTTCAGCGGCCGGCGTAGCGATGCGTCGGCCGTTTCTGTGCGCCGGGTTAAGCGCCGCCGCGACGGGGCGCCGATCACAAAGACCATTGACAAAAACTGCATTTGACGGTTTGATTGCAATACAAACACCGTTTGAAATACGAAACAAACGTCGCATCACAGGTCAGGGAGTTTTCCATGTTCAGCCGCAGTGCATTCACGAGTTCCATGCTGGCGATCGCCGTCGCCGCTTTGCCGCACGTCGCCGCCGCGCAGGATGCGCAGGCGCCCGCCGCCGAGAACGAAGGCCTGGGCGAGATCGTCGTCACCGCCACCAAGCGTTCGGAAGACTCCCAGAAGACCGCCACCGCGCTGCAGGTCTTCACGCCTGACCAGCTCAAGAAGAACGGCATTGCCGACGTCTCGGGCCTGACCACGGTTTCGCCCAGCCTCAACATCGGCGCCAGCTCGGGTGCGGCGTTCCTGTCGATCCGCGGCGTCGCCAGCCGCGACTTCACCGAGATCGGCGACAGCGCCATCGCGGTCAGCATCGACGACCAGTACCTGCAGCGCCCGACCGGCATCAACGCCAGCTTCTACGACCTGGAGCGCATCGAAGTGCTGCGCGGCCCGCAGGGCACGCTCTACGGCCGCAACGCAACCGGCGGCGCCGTTAACATCATCACCAAGAAGCCGACAGACCAGCTTGAGGGCTACGTCTCGGTCGAGGGCGGCAACTACGACACGATCAACGCCGACGCCGCAGTCAACATTCCCATCGCACAAGGCGTCGCGATGCGCGCCTCGGCGGTCTCGCGCTACAACGACGGCTTCCGCAACAACGGCGATGCCGGTCGCGGCGACAGCACCAACGTCAAGGGCGGCCGCCTGCAGTTCCTGCTGACGCCGACCGATCGCCTCAAGGTTCTGCTGAGCGGCGACTACATGCACCTAGGCGGTTCGGGCGCGGTCTACGACGGCGTCAAGCTGACCACCGTGAACGGCGTCGTCACCACCACGCCCAAGGACAAGGCCGGTGCGGCGACCCACTTCGATCTGAGCACGCGCGGCAAGATGGATACCACCAACATCCGCGCGCTTGGCCGCGTCGACTACGATCTCGACTTCGCGACCGTCAGCTCGATCACCGGCTACATGAAGCAGGACCTGTTCAGCCGCTGGGACAACGACGGCCAGGCCGACAAGTACTACATCTATACCCGTGACGAGGTGTCCGAGGACTTCAGCCAGGAGCTGCGCATCGCCTCGAACAACAAGTCGGGCTTCATCTGGCAGGCGGGTCTCTACTACTTCAACGAAGACCTGACGCTCGCCAACTTCTTCGACAACGACGTCAGCGGTTCGCCGGTCAACCTGCGCGAATACCACTATGACGTGACCACCCGCTCGAAGGCGGCGTTCGGCCAGGTGTCGTACGACCTGCTCGACAACCTGCGGGTCTCGGGCGGCATCCGCTATACCGAGGACATGAAGAGCCGCAAGGGCTACAGCTGGGTCGGCAGCCTGACGCAGGACACCAGCGACGGCGTTGCCGAGCGCACCTACGGCACCGACGATACCCGCGCGAAGTGGACCAAGGTGACCTGGCACGGCGGCATTGACTACACGCTGACCCCTGAGAACATGATCTATGCCAAGGTCGACAGCGGCTACAAGTCGGGCGGCTTCAACAACTTCGGTCTGGGCAACTACGATCCCGAGACGCTGATCGCCTACGAACTCGGCTCGAAGAACCGCTTCTTCGACGACAAGCTGCAGGTGAACCTCAGCGCCTTCTGGTATGACTACAAGGACCAGCAGGTCTCGCAGGTCATCGGCGCCGACACGATCGTCGTCAACGCCGGCAAGTCGCGCATCAAGGGCATCGAGGCGGAAACCGTCGCCGCGCTGTTCGCGGGCAGCCGCATCGACTTCTCGGTCACTTATCTCGACGCCAAGTACCGCGACTTCTGCACCAACAAGACCACGGCCGGCGTCTGCACCGTGGATTACCAGGGCAACTACCTCGTCCAGTCGCCCAAGTGGTCGATCAACGCCGGCATCCAGCAGAGCTTCGCGGCGCTGGGCGGCGAGTTCACCGCACGGGCGCAGACGCAGTACCGTTCGGAACAGTGGATGAGCTACTTCAACCGCTCTACCGAACGCCAGGGTTCATACACCCGCACCGACCTCAGCCTCGAGTACGTGCCGGATAACACGAACCTGTCGGTCCAGGCCTATGTCCGCAATCTCGAGAACAGCGTCGTACTGACCGAGGCGGCGCAGAGCGGCCTCTACGGTGCCATCCGCAGCCAGTACGCGCCGCCGCGTACGTATGGTGTTCGCGCGACCTTCCGCTGGTAAAACGGCGAGGGGGCGCGGCGCCTACCCATCCTCCTCCCAACTGCCGCGTCCCTTTCTTTCCTTACCTTCGGAGATCACCGATGCCGCGCATGACGTCCATCCTCGCCCTTGCTCTCGCCACGCTGGCCGCTCACCCGGTGGCGGCGCGCGAGGGCAAGGCGCAGCAGCCCGAGATCGGCACCCGATCCGCGCCGGTGCTGACGGTGGACGGCCTGCGCTTTCGCGACCTCGACCGCAGCGGCCGCCTCGATCCTTACGAGGACTGGCGGCTGCCCGCGGCGAAGCGCGCTAAGGATCTGACCGCGCGCATGACCGTGCCCGAAAAGGCGGGCATGATGATGCATGCGGTGAATTCGGGCTATTTCGGCGCGGGCGGCACCGTGCTCGACCAATTGGCTCCGCCGCCTCCCGGCGCGCTCAAGCCGCCGGTCAACGTGACGGGCGTGCCCGGCTTCGACCGCGCCGACAAGCCGAGCCCCCGCGATCTCATTCTCAATCGCCATGTGCGCTATATCATGACCTCGCCGGGCGGTTCGCCCGCCGATGCCGCGCGCTGGGCCAATGCGCTGCAGGAGATGGCCGAAAGCGCGCGCCTGGGCGTGCCGATCGTGTTCAGCGCCGACCCGATCCACACCACCAACCGCCTGCCGGGCGGCGCGCTGCCGCCGCCGGACCGGGTGAAGATCACCTCCAGCTGGCCCGACATGATCGGCCTTGGCGCCGCCCGCGATGCGGCTCTGGTCCACCGTTTCGGCGAAGTCGCCTCCGCCGAACTGCGCGCGATGGGCTTTCGCATGGTTCTCAACCCGATGGCCGACGTGGTCAGCGAGCCGCGCTGGAACCGTATTCCCGGCACCTTCGGCGAGGACGCGAAGCTGAACGGCGAACTCGCCGCGCAGTTCATCCTCGGTGCGCAAGGCACGAAGCTGGGCCCCGACGGGATCATGGCGACCGTCAAGCACTTCCCCGGCGACGGACCGGTGGAGCACGGGCTCGATCCGCACAATCCCTACGGCAAACGGCTGGTCTATCCCGGCAAGCTGCAGAAGCTGCACTACGAGGCCTTCGCGCCGTCGTTCCGCGCAGGCGTGGCCTTCGCGATGGGCAGCTATGGCATCCCGACCTGGACCGACACCGTCGCCTCCAGTTTCTCGCGCAAGGTTATGACCGACCTGCTGCGTACCAAGATGCACTTCAAGGGCGTGGCCATCACCGACTGGATGCATGCCCAGCCCTGGGGTCTGGAAGACCAGCCGAAGATCGAACGCGAGCGGCGCATGGTCTGGGCGGGGATGGACCAGCTCGGCGGCGAGCACGAGACCTCGTACATCATCGACCTCGTCAGGCAGGGCAAGCTGACCGAAAAGCGCATCGACGTCTCGGTGCAGCGCGTGCTCGAACCGATGTTCGCGATGGGGCTTTTCGAGAACCCCTACGTCGATCCCGAAGCTGCGCTGCGCGTGGTCAAGGCGCCCGAATACGTGGCCGAGGGCGCGCTGGCACAGCGCAAGTCCATCGTCCTGCTCAAGAACGCGGGCGACGTCCTGCCGCTGGCGCCCGGCAAGAAGGTGGCGCTGGAAGGCTTCGCCGCGACGCCCACGGCGCTGGCGGGCAGCGTGACCGATGCTGCCAAGGCCGACGTCATCGTCGTCAAGGTCAACGCGCCTTATGCCGACAACAAGACCGGGCAGGCCTTCTTCGTGCGCACCCATGAAGGTACCCCCGTCTTTGCGGGCGCCGACAATGCCGATGAGCTGGCGATGATCCGCAAGGCCGTCGCCACCGGCAAGCCGGTCGTCGTGGCCATGAGCATGGAGCGTCCAGCCGTCCTTGCCGAATTCATCGACACCGTGCCCGGCATGATCGCCACCTTCGGTTCGGGCGACGACGCGCTCGCAGATGTGCTTACCGGCGCTTTCAACCCCACGGGCAAGCTGCCCTTCGCGCTCCCCGCCGACGCTGCCTCCGTCGAGCAGCAGGCGGAAGACGTGCCCTTCGATTTCGCGGCTACCGCGTACCCGTTCGGCTTCGGCCTTTCCTATCCTCCCCGGAAAAACTGACACCATGGAAGTGATCGACACCCCAATGACGCAGACCGCAGCGACAACCGAGACGCAGACCACCGTTGGCGCCCTGATCGCGCAGCTGCTGGCGCACTGGGGCGTCAGCCATGTCTTCGGCGTCATCAGCATCCACAACATGCCGATCCTCGATCCGCTGGGCGAGCAGGGCGCGATCCGCTACATCTCCGCGCGCGGCGAGGCCGGCGCGCTCAACATGGCCGACGCGCATGCCCGCGTCACCGGCAACCTGGGCGTCGCCTTCACCAGCACCGGCACCGCAGCGGGCAACGCGGCGGGTGCGATGGTCGAGGCGCTGACGGCGGGCTCGCCGGTCATGCACATCACCGGGCAGGTCGAACTGGAGCACCTCGACCTCAACCGCGCCTACATTCACGAGGCACCGGCGCAGATGCAGATGCTGGGCGCGGTGTCGAAGGCCGCCTTCCGCATCACCTCGCCCGATCAGGTGGTCGAGACGATGCGCGCCGCCGCCGAGGCCGCGCTGTCGGCGCCCACCGGCCCGGTTTCGATCGAGATCCCGGTGGACGTGCAGGCTGCAGCCATGCCGATGCCCGCCGTGCTGCCCGAACTCTCGCCCAGGCGTCCCGCCACCGATGCGGCAAAGATCGCCGCGCTGGCGGGCATGCTCGCCGCCGCGAAGAAGCCGGTGATCCTGCTGGGCGGCGGTGCACGCGGCGCCGAGGCCGAAGCGACCGCGCTGGCCGACAAGGGCATCGCCATCGTCACTTCCACCAATGGTCGCGGCGTCGTCGCCGAGACGCACGCCATCTCGCTGGGCGCGTTCAACTGCACGAAGGAAGTGCAGGCGCTCTATGACGAGGCCGACCTGATGATCGTCGCCGGTTCGCGCCTGCGCGGCAACGAGACATGGATCTACAAGCTGCGCCTGCCTGCCAAGGTCGCGGTGATCGACGCCGACGAGACCTCGGACGGCCGTAGCTACGCCAACGACCTGTTCATCCACGGCGACGTCAAGGCGACTTTCGCGGGCCTGCTCGAAGCGCTGGGCGACAAGGCCTACGACGCCGCATGGGGTGAGACCATCCGCGCCGCGCGCGACGTGATGCACGCCGCCATGCGCAAGAGCCTGGGCGCCTACGACCGCCTCGTCGACGAGATCCAGGCCCGCATCCCCGCCGATGCGGCATGGGTGCGCGACGTGACGATCTCCAACTCGATGTGGGGCAACCGCTTCCTGCAGGTCGGCAACACCCGCGCGGGCGTCCACGCCGTCGGCGGCGGCATCGGGCAGGGCCTGCCGATGGCGATCGGCGCGGCCTTCGGCACGCCCGGCGGCGCCTATGCGCTGAGCGGCGACGGCGGTTTGACCCTGTGCCTCGGCGAACTCGCCACGCTGGCCGAGGAAGACCCCGACGTGACCCTCGTGCTGATGAACGACAAGGGCTACGGCGTGATCCGCAATATCCAGGACGTCGAATACGGCGGCCGCCGCCACTACTCGAACATCCGCGTGCCGGACTTCGCGATGGTCGCCGCCTCGATCGGCCTGCGCCACGAGAAGGTGAGCGACATCGCCGAAGTCGGCGCCGCGCTCGACCGCGCGCGCGCAACGCCGGGCGCCGCCATCGTCGAGATCGACATGCTGGCGATCGGCGCCTACCCGCAGGCCTTCGCCGGCCCGCCGCGCAAGGACTGAGCATGGCGAGCATCGCACCCCCGCGCATCGGCCTGATCGGCGACGGCGGCATCTCGCGCGCCGTGCGCGAGGCGCTGGGCGGGGCCGCGCCGATCGTCGGCATCCTCGCGCGCTGCCCGCGCGAGGGGCTGGACGAGGCGCTGCGCGTCGAGACCGTGGCCGACCTGCTGGCCCGCGCCCCCGACGTCATCGTCGAGTGCGCAGGGCACGAGGCGGTGCGCGCCTATGGTGCCGACGTGCTGCGGGCCGGGCTGTCCCTGATGATCGTCTCCACCGGCGCGCTGGCCGATCCGGCGCTTGCGGAAGCGCTGTCCGCAGCGGCCGAGGAAGGCGGCGTACAGCTCGTCCTCGCCTCGGGCGCGATGGCCGGGATCGAGGGGCTTTCCGCCGCGCGTCTGGGCGGGCTGGAGCGTGTGCGCTACACCGGCCGCAAGCCTGCGCTGGCATGGCGCGGCACGCCTGCCGAAGATCTGCTCGACCTTGCCGCGCTGACCGAACCTGCGGTGTTCTTCCGGGGCGATGCGCGTGTAGCCGCGCTGACCTACCCGAAGAACTCCAACGTCGCGGCCACCGTGGCGCTGGCGGGCATCGGCTTCGACCGCACCGAGGTGGAACTGGTCGCCGATCCGACGATCGCCACCAACGTCCACGAACTGAGCTTCGAGGGTGCCGACGGCTCCTTTGAAGTGCGCATCGCCGGGGCGCCCTCTGCGGCCAACCCCAAGACTTCCGCGCTGACCGCGCACAGCATCGTGCGCCTGCTTCACGGCATGGCCGCACCGATCGTTATCTGAGAACTTGTCAGGACTTTGGCCATGACCCAGCTGCTTTCCCCCGCCGACGTCGACTTTTCCGAAATCTGCGTGGGCGGCCTGTTCGGGCCGGGCAGCGGCGGCACCGCGCGCAGCATCGATCCGACCGACGGCACGCTGGTCGCCGATTACGGCACCGCCGGGCTGGACAATGTCGAGGACGCGGTGGCGATGGGGCAGGCTGCCATGGCCGATCCGGCGTGGCGTAATCTCAAGGCCCATGAGCGCGCCCGCGTGCTCTACCGCATCGGCGACATGATCGAGGCTCATGCCGACGCGATCGCCGCGCTGCAGACCCGCGACACCGGCAAGACCCTGATCGAAACCCGCGCCCTCGCGATGTCGGCGGCGGGCACCTTCCGCTATGTCGCATCGACGCTCGAGACGCTCGACGAGGACCTGACGCCCTCGCGCGGGCCGTGGGTGACGATGTCCGTGCACGAACCGCTTGGCGTGGTGGCTGCCATCACGCCGTGGAATTCCCCGATCGCCAGCGACGCCCAGAAGGTCGCACCCGCGCTGGCGGCGGGGAATGCCGTGATCCTCAAGCCCGCCGAGTGGACGCCGCTGGTCTCGCTGTTCTTCGCGCGGCTGGCCTACCGCGCCGGTCTGCCCAAGGGGCTGCTCTCGGTCCTGCCGGGGCCGGGCCGGGTGATCGGCGATGCGCTGGTGCGCCACCCGCTCGTCAAGAAGGTCTCCTTCACCGGCGGCACCGTCACCGGCGTGCGCATCGCGGAAATCGCGGCGAGCAAGCTGATGCCGGTCTCGCTCGAACTCGGCGGCAAGTCGCCCACCATCGTCTTTCCGGATGCCGACATCGAGGAGGCGATCGCGGGCGTGCTCTACGGCGTGTTCAGCTCCACCGGGCAGTCGTGCATCGCGGGTTCGCGCCTGTTCGTGCATGAAAGCATCCGCGAGGAGTTCGTCAGCCGCCTCGTCGAGCGCGCGAAGGCGCTGCGCATGGGCCGGGGCGATGCGCCGGGCACGCAGATGGCGCCGATGATCCACCACCGCCACCGCGACCATGTCGCCGCGATGGTCGATGCCGCTGTGGCCGCAGGCGCGCGCGTGCTGTGTGGCGGCGAAGTGCCGCAGGGCGAATTCGCCGGGGGCGCGTGGTATCCGCCGACGATCCTCGACACCGTGACCAACACCGACACCATCTGCCGCGAGGAAGTGTTCGGCCCGGTGCTGGCGGTCCTGTCGTGGCGCGACGAGGAAGACCTCGTTTCGCAGGCCAACGACAACGAATACGGCCTCGCCTGCGGTATCTGGACGCGCGACTACAAGGCCGCCTGGCGCATCGCGCGCCGGATCGAGGCGGGCACGGTCTGGATCAATACCTACAAGCAGTTCAGCTCCTCCACGCCGTTCGGCGGCGTGAAGGACAGCGGCCTCGGCCGTGAAAAGGGACGGCACTGGATTCAGGCCTACATGAACCAGAAGGCGATTTACTGGGGAATGTCCGAAGAACCCATAGGCTGGGGTTGATCCAGGGGTAATTGCCGGTCAAAGACTTCGGCTCCTGTTTAATAGTCGAGACACGATGACCCAGCCCGAAACTTCGCCGGATATCGACGAGCGCTACATCGTGCCCGGCCTCGTCAGAGGCTTGCAGGTTCTGCAAAGTTTTACCCGCGAACGACAGGAACAGACCGTCGCCGAAGTGGCGCGCCAGATCGGCGCGACCCGCTCGACCGCGTTCCGGCTGGTCTATACGCTTGAATATGCAGGCTATCTGCGCCGCATCGCGGACGGCAAGCGCTACCAGCTGGGCAGCCGGGTGCTGGAACTGGGCTACAGCTTCCTTGCGGGCAAGGATCTGATCGAAGTCGCCAACCCGATCCTCGCGCGCCTGCGCGACGATACCGGCACTTCGACGCACCTGGTGGTGCGGGAAGGGCGCGACGCCGTCTACATCGCGCGGTTCCAGGGCAACACCAGCCTCATCAGCGCCGTCACCGTCGGCTCGCGCCTGCCCGCGCACGCCACCGCGCCGGGCCGCGTGCTGCTGGCGAACATGAGCCTGTCCGAAGTCGTCGCGCTCTACGAGAGCTTCGAGTTCACCAAGTACACCGATGCAACGCCTGACAGCATGGGCGATCTCGTCAGCCTCGTCGAAGGCGACCGCAAGCGCGGGACGGTGGTGAGCTGGGGGTTCTACGACAGCAACGTCGCCAGTGTGGCGGTGCCGGTCTATGACGCATCGGGCGAAGTGGCGGCGGCAATCTCGATCAGCTGCCCGATCAACACTTTCGACCGCGAGACGTTCGAGGGCCGCATCTCCACGCAAGTGGAGCGCGCGGGCATGGAGATTTCGCGTGGTCTCGGATACCGCGCTGGCATCTGACGCCTTCGGCCATACCGTTCGGCCACCCCGCCCGGCACCGGGGCATTGCGACGGTGCCGGGCGCGGCCGGCTTTAGTGGAAGAAGAACCATAGCAGCAGAATGACGGGGATAGGAACGCCGATCAGCCACAACAGGATACCCTTGCCCATGTCCGTTCTCCTTTATTTCTCAGGACAATGGACCACTGCTATCTTAGTTCCGCCCCGGTCCCGCTCCTGACCGCATCGCGCAGCCTCCGCAGGAACTTGAGCGTGGCCGCCGATGGATCGTCCGCCCTTTCGTGCAGCACGCGGATACCCCACTGGCTCAGCACCATCTGCTGCACCGGATCCTGCTTGGGGGAGAACACGAAGGACGGCGGCCGATCGCGCTCTCGTCCCGATTCCTGCCACATCTGCCACAGCCGGTAGAGCAGCATGCGGATGTTGAGGTCCGACATGCTGTAGCCCAGGAACAGCAGCGTGCGGCCCATCGCGTCGGCCTTGAACTTGATGTCGAGCGGGGAGTCGAACGCCAGGCGGCGGAAGTAGTCGGTTTCGGCCAGGACCAGCGATTCGTCATCGTCGAAGTCGCCATGGAACTTGACGATCTGCGGCAAGCCCCGCTCGGCGTTGACGATGTCGCTGGTGTTGGCCACCTTCACGAACTCGCGCCCGTGGGCCTGGTAGGCGATCTCGAGGTTGTTGTCGTAGTTGGTGGTGTAGACCAGCGGGAAATCGAGATCGACGATGATTTCGTGGATCTCCGATTCCCGCACCTTGTCGCTGCAGACCGACCAGGTGCGGTCCATCCAGCTGCGCAAAGGGCCGATGCTGCCGTTCTTGAGGCGGTAGTATTCCGATAGCGTCTGGTAGGACCAGCCGGACTGGTGCGGCATGTCCTCCAGCCCCAGTTCGCGCTTCATGTGGTCTATCAGCTCGTGCCACGAAGGCAGGCCGACGCTCATCGAAAGGCCGGCGCCGGCGAACAGCAGGACGCGCCGGTCCCGCACCGCCGCCGCAAGCTCCTCGAAGCTGGCGACGATCATGCCGGTACCGGCTCGCGCTTCATCACCGGCAGCATCGCCAGCGCGCAACAGGCCGCTGCCATCAGGCCGGTGGCGATGGCCATCACGGCGCCGTAGCCGCCGCTGGCGTCGCGCACGAAGCCGAACAGCGCCGGGCCGATCGACGAGCCGACGAGGAACGCAGCCAGCAGGTAGCCGTAGATCGCCGCGAAGGCGCGCTGGCCGAAGTAGCGGCTGATGAACAGGGCGATGACGTCGCTCTCCGCGCCGAAGCCTAGGCCGATCGTGAGTGCCACCATGACCAGCAACCCCATACCCGCATGCGCGCCCACGCTCACCGCCAGCACGAAGCCCAGCGCCGAGCAGGCGAAGAAGGCGATGGCGACGCGCGGCACCGGGAAGTGGTCCGCCAGCCAGCCCACCAGCACGCGGCCCGCGATCGTCGAGAGGCCGTAGGCCGAGGCGACGGCGGCGGCCTGCCCAGTGCTGAGCCCGTGGTCGAGCGCCAGCAGCGAGATATGCGGCACGATCCCGGTCAGCGCCACCGAGGCGAGCAGGATCGCTGCCGCCATCAGCGCGAATTCGCGGGTGCGGCGCGCTTCCGCCAGCGTCAGGCCGGCGAGGGTGGCGGTGGAGGCGAGGGTGGCGGTCACGGCAGCTGGACGTGCCAGCGCCAGGTTGCAGAGGAATGGCACCGTCATCACCAGCAGCGCGAGCGCCGAAAGCGCGACTCGCCAGTCGAGGGCGGAGAGCAGGGCGCCCGCGATCAGCGGCATCACCACGTAGCCGACGCCGAGGCCCGCCGCCGCGATGCCAATGGCAAGGCCGCGATGCTGCACGAACCAGCCGGTGATGAGCTTGGAATAGCTGATGCTCTGAGTCGCCACCGTCGTTGCACCCCATGCGAAGGTCACGGCGTACAGCAGCGGCAGGCTTCCCGCCAGATAAGCGAGCGCCGGGAACCCGAGGGCCAGCGCGGTCATTGCCGGGAAAAGCAGGCGGCGCACGCCATGCCGGTCGAGCAGCGATCCCGTCAGCGGCGAGACGAGCACGCCCGCGACGTTGAAGAAGGTCAGCGCCAGCATGATCGCGCCCCGGCTCCAGCCGTGTTCGGATACGAAATGCGGGGCGAACAGGCCGAAAGTGCCGAAGATCATCGGGCCGGGGCTGAAGGCGAGGCCGATCACCGCGGCGACGAGCACGCGCCAGCCGGGATAGCCCAGGTTCGATTCCGCAAGTGCGGAGCCGTCAGATGTCATGGATGCGGCCCTCATGTATCATAATTGAGACGGATTATTCCTATGTCAAACATATCGCCTTGCAAAGCCCGAAATCGGAGTCTCGAAACCGGACGCAATCAGCCCCGCTTGACAGGGACGCTTCGTTGCGGCACCAATCCCATATCGTAGACAATGGTTCGTATATCAAACATGAGGGTCGCGATGCGGTACAATCTCTATCTCGCCGAAACCGGCGACGCCAAAGGCGGCGGTCGCTTCATCGAAGAACCCGATCAGGTGGACAACTTCGTCTTCCAGACGCGCGGCGGGCCGCTCGATCCGTTCGAGCAGGCGCTATCGCAGGCCCTGACCGCCGCGTTCGATGCTGGCGCGTTCGAGTTCCCCGAACTCGTCGCCGCGCTCAATGCCGGCGGCAGCCGCGCGCCTGACGGCGCCGCGTGGACCGAGCCGACGCTCGATGCCGAACTCGATCGTCTCGGCCAGGCGCTGTTCCAGCCCGTTTCCGGAGACATCGCAGCATGAACGCTCCAACCAAGATCGCCGCCAGCGCGCGCCTGAATGAAGGTTTGCGCGAGATGTGGTATCCCGTTGCGCCCAGCTGGATGCTGCAGCAGGCGCCGCTGGGCCTCACCCGCCTGTCGCAGCGCATCGTCCTGTGGCGCGATGCCGATGGCGGCGTGAAGGCGATCGACGACCGCTGCCCGCATCGCGGCGCACGACTGTCGATGGGCTGGAACCTGGGCGACCGCGTAGCCTGCTGGTACCACGGCGTCGAGGTCAACGGCGAAGGTCGGATCGAGGACATTCCCGCGCTCGCCAAGTGCGTGATGAAGGGCCGCCAGCTCAACCGCGCCTTCCCGGCGGTGGAACGCGCAGGCGCGATCTTCGTCTGGTTCGGCGAGGGTGAGCCTGCGCCGCTCGAACTGCCTGAGGAAATCTCCGGCGGCGAATGGGCCGACATCCTGTGCACCGCGCACTGGAAGTGCAACTGGCGCTATGCCGTGGACAACGTCATGGACCCGATGCACGGCGCGTACCTCCACGCCCAGAGCCACTCGATGGCTGAAGGCGACAAGACCGCGACCATGCGCGCGCGCGACACCGAGTCCGGTTTCGTCTTCGAGAAGACCAACCAGACCGGCGTGAACTTCGACTGGACCGAAGTGGGCGTGACCGGCGCGCTGTGGCTGCGCCTGTCGATCCCCTACGGCAAGTCGGCAGGGCCGGGCGGCTCGTTCGGCATCGTCGGCATGGTCGTGCCGGTGGACGAGACCAGCTGCCGCGTGTTCTTCTGGCGCTGCCGCAAGGTACAGGGCTGGTCGCGCAATGCATGGAAGTTCCTCTACCGCGCGCGTCTGGAATCGCTGCACTGGGACGTGCTGGAGCAGGATCGCCTGATCCTCGAAGGCATGGACGACAAGGCACGCGAGCAGGAAGCGCTCTACGCCCACGACGGGGGCATCGTGCGCCTGCGCCGCATGCTCGACCAGCTGGCAGCGGCCGAAGTTGCCGGCGCGTCCGAGCCTGCCTGCGAGCACGAGCGGGCCTGAGCCCATGCCCGAGTCCTCCCTGGAACGCGGGATCAGGGTGCTGCGCCAGTTCGGGCGCGAGCGGCCCCGGCTGGGCGCCGCCGATCTGGGCGCGGCGCTCGGTATCCCGCGCTCCAGCCTGCACCGGCTGCTGGCCGAGATGGTCGACATGGGGCTGCTGCGGCGCGATGGCGACGGGCGCTATGCGCTCGACGCCGGGGTGCTGCTGCTGGGGCACGAATTCCTCGCCTCGCAGGATGTCGTCGCGCTGGCGCGGCCGGTGCTGGAAGCGCTGAGCGCGAGCACCGGCTGGACCACCAACCTGGCGGTTCGGCAAGGCGCCTCGATCCTCTACCTCGTGCGCTGCAGGGGCGAGGGCGCGGTGACCGAGAACGTCTCGGTCGGCGCCACGCTGCCCGCCCATGCGACCCTGATGGGGCGCGTGCTGCTGGCCGGGCTGGACGGCGCGGATGTTGCGGCGCTCTACGAAGCCCACGTCTTCGGCGATCGCGGCGATGCGGTGCCTTCCTCGCTGCAGACCTTGCTGGAGCAGCTTGAACGGGACCGTGCCGCCGGGTGCCTGGCCAGCGACGGCTATTACGAGACCGGCCTTGCCGTCGTCGCCGCGCCGGTGCGCGAGCGGGGCGATCGTCTTGCCGCCGCGATCAATGCTACCCGCGCGGGCGCCAGCGCCGCCGAGGCGGTGCGCGTGCGCGCGGCGGTGATCGAGGCGGCCGATACCATTTCTGCGCTGATGGGCGGATCGCCCGCAGCGCGCTTCAATTCCAATGGAGAACGGGCATGGCCCTCCACGACAGCAGCCTGACCGGCATCGAAGCGGTCCAGTTTTCGACCACCGACCTTGCCGAAGCCACGCGTTTTCTCGGCGACTGGGGCCTGACCGACGTAGGCAGCGATGCCGCCTGCCTGCGCTACGTCACCCGTGACGGCGCCGAAGTCGAAGTGCGCCACTTTGACGATCTGGCGCTGGCGCCGGGCGTGGAAGAGGGCGCCTCCCTGCGCGCCGTCACCTGGGGTGTGACCGACGAGGCTGCACTTGCCGCGCTGGCGCTGCGCCTCGGCAGCGATGCCGCGCCGGATGCTGACGGCCTGCTCAGCATCAAGGATCCCACCGGCTTCACTCACCGCTTCCGCGTGCGCCAGCGCGGTGAAGCGGTGGCCGACCTGCAACTGGTCAACGGCCCCGGCCGCGCCAATCGCGTGGACAGCCGCTCGACGGTCTACACCAGGCCCGCGCCGATCGGCATCGGCCATGTCGTGCTGTTCATCGAGGACCTTGACGCGACGCTGGATTTCTTCACCAAGCGCCTCGGCTTCGTGGTTAGCGACAGCTATCCGGGGCACGCCGCGTTCCTGCGCTGCCGCACGCCGGGGCCGCACCACGATGCCTTCGTGCTGCGCCGTCCCGGCAAGCCCGGCGTCAACCACGTCGCCTTCACCGTGGGCAACATCCACGAAGTCTTCGGCAGCGGCCTGTCGATGAGCGCGAAGGGCTGGACCACCGATATCGGTCCGGGGCGCCATCCGATCTCGTCGGCCTATTTCTGGTACTTCCGCAGCCCGATGGGCGGCTCGTGGGAGTTCTACGCCGACGACGACTACTGCACCGCCGACTGGGTGCCCAGCGAGTTCGAGCGCAAGCCCGAACTGTTTGCCGAATGGGCGATCGCGGGCGGCATCGACGGCAATACACGGCGCCAGGCACGCGGCGCCTGATCTCGAAATCTCAGGAGGAACAGTGATGGAAGACACCGCAGCGCCCGCCCGCAACAAGATCGTGCCCGAGGGCAAGACGCTTGCCGAATGGGTCGACAGCCGCCTGGCGCGCTACGAGACCCGCAAGCTCGACTGGAACGCGCTGAAGTTCCAGGCCGACTTCGATCCCAAGTACAAGCGCGCCCAGATGCGCTACGTCGGCACCGGCGCCACCGGAGTCGCCAACGACACCAACACCGTCGCGGCCGAGCACTTCACTTTCTCGACAATGGTGCTCCCCGCAGGCTGCGAAGGCCCGCTCCACCTCCACGACGATGTCGAGGAAGTGTTCTTCATCCTGAAGGGCAACAAGGTGAAGCTGATGTTCGAGGCCGAGGGCGAATATTACGAGACCTACGTGCGCGAGCGCGATCTCGTCTCGGTCCCGGCGGGCATCTATCGCGGCCTCGTCAACGAGGGCATCGAGGAGGCGCTGATGATCGTGTGCCTGGGCACCAACGTCCCCGAGACGCCGACCTACCCGCCCGAGCACCCGCTGTCGCAGGTGAAGCGCCCTAAGCCGATCAACGCGGACAGGTAATGGACCTCGCGCCGCCCGATCTCTCCGCGCGCCTCGACGCCATCGCCCCGCTGCGCGAAGGTGCCGGGTTCAGCTGGCGCGAGGCCGGAGAGGGCACGCGGACGCCGCTCGTGCTGCTGCACGGCATCGGCTCCAATGCCGGAAGCTGGGGGGGGCAGTTCGAGGCGTTCGCCGCCGAGCGGCGGGTGATCGCCTGGAATGCGCCGGGCTACGGCGGCAGCGTGCCCTTGCCGGCCGCTGCTCCCGTTGCGGGGGACTATGGCGGGGCCTTGTGGCGCCTTATGGACCACTTGGGTGCCGCTGAGTGCATCCTTGTCGGGCAGTCGCTGGGGGCGATCATGGCGACGGCGGCGGCTCGGATCGCGCCGTCGCGGGTGGCGGCGCTGGTGCTCGCCAGCCCGGCGACCGGCTATGCGGTGCCCCCGGGCACGGACCTTCCGGAGACGATTTCGCGGCGGATTTCCGACATTCGCGAGCTTGGCCCCGAAGGCATGGCCGAGCGCCGCGCCATGCGCCTCGTCACCGACAAGGCCTTGCCCGAAGTGCGTGCGCTGGTGCGCAGCGCGATGGCATCGGTGAACCCGGACGGCTACGAACAGGCAGTGCGCCTTCTCGCCGCCAGCGACCTTCCGGCGCTGCTGGACGGCGTGTCGCTGCCCGGCATGGTGCTGTGGGGTGGGGAAGACGTCGTGACCCCGCCTGCCGGCTGCCGCCGCATCGCCGAAGCCTTCACAGGCGCACAAGGCATTGAAATACCGGGGCTTGGTCACGCCTTTGCGACCGAAGGCCCGTTGCAATTCAACGAGGCGATCCGGCCGGTCCTGGCCGCCGTCGATCGCGCAGGAGGAAACTGAAGCTATGGATCTGGGTCTCGCAGGCCGCGTCGCGGTCGTCACCGGCGGATCGTCCGGCATCGGCCTCGCCACCGCACGCCGTTTCCTCGACGACGGCGCGAGCGTGGTGATCTGTGGCCGTGATCGGGAGCGCCTGGACAGCGCCGTCGCGCAGCTTGGCGGTGGGGATAATCTCCATGCCGAAGCCTGCGACGTGCTTGATCCCGAGGCCGTGCAGCGCCTTGCCGAGAACACGGTCAGTCGCTTCGGCAAGGTCGATATCCTCGTCAACAACGCCGGGCAGGCGCGCCTGAGCACGTTCGCCAGCACGCTCGACACGGACTGGGACGCGGAACTGAAACTCAAGTTCTTCAGCGTGATACATCCAACCCGCACGTTCCTGCCGTTGCTTCAGGCCAGCGATGCGGGCGCGGTCGTGGTCGTCAATTCGCTGCTGGCGCGCCAGCCGGAACCGCACATGGTCTGCACTTCCGCTGCGCGGGCTGGTGTACAGAACCTGGTCAAGTCGCTCAGCGTCGAACTGGCGCCCAAGGTACGGGTGAATTCCATCCTCATCGGCACCGTCAACAGCGGCCAATGGGAACGCCGCTACAGGGAGCGTGCGGCTCCGGGCGTCACGTACCAGGAATGGCTGACCGGTCTCGCGCGCGAAAAGCACATCCCGCTGGAGCGCTTCGGGGAACCGGAGGAGACGGCAGCGGCGATCGTATTCCTGGCATCTCCGGCTGCGGGCTTCATTACGGGCGCCGCGCTGGAAGTGGCCGGCGGCGTTTCGCGGTTCGCATGATGTGCTTCGCTCTCGGCAGGCGCAGCCGTCGACGGGCGCTCTGCATGCTGGGCGTCGCCGCCGCCATACTCGGGCAGCCTGTGCTTGCCCAGCCCGATGACAAGGTCACGTACCTGTTGCCCGCGCCCAGGGAGGCGATCGTGCTTGCCCCGTTCCTGCTGGCCGAGCAGGAGGGGCGCTACCGCCGCGAAAAGCTGGACGTCCGGTTCGTCGTGGTTCCGGGCGGCTTCAACGTCGGCGAGGCTCTGGCGCGCGGCGAAGGCGATCTCGGCGGCGCCAGCGGCGATACGCCGATCCTGCTGCGCGCGGCGGATCTGCCGGTCAAGGGCATCGCGCTGCTGGGCCGGCATTCTTTCCTCACGCTCGTCACCCGTCACGACAGCTTCGAGACGTCGGGTAGCTTCGAGGGCAAGGCCATCGATGTGCCGTCGCTGAAGGACACCTCCTACTACGCGGTGCAGAAGATGGCAGAGGGCTCGTCCGGAAGCTCCCTGCGGATCAGCACGCAAGCGCGTCCTCCGGCCGAACTGATCGCCGCGCTCGGTTCGCGCCGCATCGATGGATTCATCGGGACGGTCGACTGGGGCGTGAAGGCCGAACGCGAGGGCGTCAGGCTCGACTACCGGGAACTGGATGCGATCTATCCGGCGATGGCGCAGGCGATCATGGCGTCGGAAACCACGATCGCGGCGAAGCCGAAGGTCCTGCGCAGGTTCGTGCGTGCGACCCTGCAGGTGATCCGGCAGATTGCCCGCGACCCGGAGGGGGCAGCGATGCGCTATGAAGCTGCAGTCCCCTCCAGCGGTTATAGCCATGCCGAGATCGTGCGTATTTTCGGGTTGCTCGCCACACATGTCTACGGTGATCTGAAGTTATTGGGGCGTTACGACGAGGCGACTGTTCGCTCCGCCGAAGGCGAACTGTTGGAACGCAAGCTGGTGATACGTCGTCGGTCGGCCTCTGACTATTTCACAAACTCGGTCGTCGGGCGATAACGTGGGAAGCAATTTGCAAGACACGGTGGCGGGCCTTAAGACGAACGGCAACGGCAGAGCCGACGTCGTCATTGTGGGAGCGGGACATGGGGGAGCGCAGTGTGCGCTCGCCCTGCGCCAGAACGGGTTCACCGGAACCATCACCGTCATCGGCCGCGAGCCGGAGCATCCTTACGAGCGGCCGCCGCTTTCGAAGGAGTACTTCGCGCGGGAGAAGACCTTCGATCGTCTCTACATCCGCCCGCCGACGTTCTGGGCCGAGAAGGAGGTGATCTTCAGGCTCTCCACCGAAGTCACCAAGGTGGACGCCGAGGCGAAGGAACTGACGCTCTCGAACGGCACGACGTTCGGTTACGGCAAGCTGGTCTGGGCGACCGGCGGCGATCCGCGGCGCCTGTCGTGTGGCGGCGCCGAGCTTGCGGGCGTCCACGCGGTGCGCACCCGCGAGGACTGCGACACGCTGATGGCCGAAGTCGATGCGGGGACGCGCAACATCGTCGTCATCGGCGGCGGCTACATCGGCCTGGAAGCTGCGGCGGTGCTGTCGAAGATGGGGCTGAGCGTGGTCCTGCTCGAAGCCCTGCCGCGCGTGCTGGCGCGCGTCGCGGGCGAGGAACTGTCCGAGTTCTACCAGAAGGAGCACCGCGATCACGGGGTGGACCTGCGCACCGGCGTTGCGGTCGAATGTCTCGAGGGCGACGGGCATCGTGTCACCGGCGTGAAGCTGGTCGACGGGGAGGTCATCCCGGCCGAGGCGGTGATCGTCGGCATCGGCATCGTGCCCGCCGTGGGCCCGCTGATCCTGGCGGGCGCCTCTGGGGCGAACGGCGTGGACGTGGACGAATTCTGCCGCACCTCGCTGCCGGACGTCTACGCGATCGGCGACTGCGCGGCTTTCGCCTGCGACTATGCGGGCGGCACGGTGATGCGGGTGGAATCGGTGCAGAACGCCAACGACATGGCGACGTGCGTGGCCAAGGCGATCTGCGGGGACGCAAAGCCCTACAAGGCGTTCCCTTGGTTCTGGTCGAACCAGTACGATCTCAAGCTGCAGACGGCCGGGATCAACATGGGCTTCGACCAGACGGTGACGCGCGGTGACGTCGAGGGGCGCAGTTTCTCGGTGGTGTATCTGAAGGACGGCCGCGTGGTGGCACTGGACTGCGTGAACAAGGTCAAGGACTACGTGCAGGGCCGAAAGTTGGTGGAAGCCTGCTCATCGCCTGATCTAGTGAGATTGGCAGACCCAACGGTGGAGTTGAAAGAATTAGTATGAATTTGTTCGATAAGATCCTATCTTCTTCGAGCCTGCTGTCACTTGCATCTGCAAGCCGGGCTGCCAACAGGGTTGGATTACTAAAAGAGGTATAAAATGCTGATAAACCAGACGGTTATCGGCGAAGTTTGCCGGACACCCTCTCCGCCAGTCTTGCTGGCTTCCCGCTTATCGATTTTCTCGTCATCCTCTGCTTCCTCGACGTCGGTTCGTTGCCATAAATTTAGTGGAAATTAGGCTGCGACTGCTTGGTGCCAAGTATTGATGGAAGCGAGCCCCCGCAACCAACCGACAGAACGCCAAGCCGTCCGAGAAAACACTCAGCGCGGCTTTCTTGTATTCTTTCTGCAATTCATGGCCAAAGAGGATGATTCCCACCGGCACCGGGTTTATGTCATTGAGGCCCGAGCGGCGATGTGACAGCGCGGAACGCGGACGAGTGTTTCAAAACGCACGGCCTTGGTCATAAAGGGGCCATGACACGATCGCCTTCGCCAGACCGCCCTGCACCCGGGCGCCGCAACAAGAGTTACGAGGCAACGCATCAGGCGCTGATCGAGGCGTCGGTGCGGTTGATTTCGGAAAAAGGGGTGGAGACGCTGTCCGTTGCGGGACTGGCGCGCGAGATCGGTATGAACCGGGCGACGGTCTACTACCATTTCGCCACCCGTGAGGCGCTGCTGGAGGCCGTCAGCGCCTGGTCGTCCGAACAACTGACGCGCGGCTTTTCCGGGCCGGAGAGCCAGCAGGAGCGCATCGATTTCGTTGCACGCTTCGTGCTCGACAATCCCGACCTCATCAAGCTGTGGATCGAACAGTTCATCGGCCCCGGAGACATTCGCGAGCGCTATCCCAAGTGGGACGAATTCGTCGATGCCAACCGGCGCAATATCGCTGGAGATGATGTCGATGTGGAAGTCTATTGCACGCTCATGCTCGCCGGGGCGATCATTGGCCCTCGGGTATTCCAGAGCAGCATCCGCCCCGACCTCGACAAAACCGAGGTAATCGCCCGGTTTCGCGCAGAGCAGCAACGTATGTTGCGCCGCGAAGGCCTGCTTCGCGATACATAAATATCCAACACATGTGTTGGAAGTTTGATTTTCGAGAGGTACATCGGGGCGACAGAAACGAAGGACCGCTCCGTGACCCAGGCCGACTCCAGCTATCAGCGTATCCCCGCGCAGGACCTCGCATGGCTCGGCACTGCCCCGGTGCCCGCCAGGCCCTACTACGATTCCGCGTACTTCGAACTTGAGCGGCAGTCGGTCTTCCTCAAGAGCTGGATCCATGTTGCCCATGCCTGCGAGCTCCCCGAGAGCGGAAGCTTCCTGCGCTGCGACCTGGAGTTCGCCGGGGCCTCTCTGCTGATCGTGCGAGGGCGTGATGGAGAGGTGCGCGCATTCCACAATGTGTGCACCCACCGCGGCACCCGGCTTGTCGACGAGGCCGCAGGGCGCACGACGAAGTTCAGTTGTCCCTATCACATGTGGACGTTCGGCACGGATGGAGCGCTCCTTTCCGCGCCGGACTTCGATGCCTTCCACATCGAGCGCAAGGATTGTTCGCTGCCCCAGATCGCCTTGCAGGAATGCGGCGGCCTGCTGTTCGTCAACTTCGATCCCGAAGCCGCGCCGCTGCGTGACTGGCTCGGCGACTATGCCGAACGGCTGGAGCAGATGCCTGTCGCGCGCGCCACTACCTTCAGCCAGTATTCCTATGAAATCGCGGCGAACTGGAAGCTAACTTACGATAATTTCCAGGAAAACTACCACCTTCGCTTCATTCACCCTCGCTCGGGCGGGGCGGGGATCGGCAGCGACAACCAGTTCGGATATCCTGCAAGCATGGGCTTCGATGGCCCTCATCGCACGCAGCGCATCTGGTCGAACCCGGAGCCGGAACTCAAGCCTTTCCAGCGTGCCGCGGCCATGCGCGGCATTCCGGCGCTCGCCGCGCAGGGGTTGCTCGACCTGCCCTATGGGCGGGACTATCTGGCGTTCTTTCCCAACCTCTTCCTGATCGGCACGCCGACGCAGCCGTTCTCGCACACAGTCTATCCGATCTCCGCCGATCGTTCGCGCGGTGTCGTGCGGCTTTACTGGGTTGGCGATGATACCAACGCCAGCCACCGCTTCGCGCGGGAATATTCGCTGGCCCAGATCCGTGACATCCACTGCGAAGACATCGCGATGATCGAGCGGGGGCAAAGCGGTCTTGGGAGCGGCGCCCTGAGCCATATCCATTTTCAGAGCATGGAAGCTCTGTGCCGGCACCTCTTCAACGAAGTGGACGGACGGGTGCAGGCCCATGCACGCGAATTGGGAGAGACGCCGTGATGCCGCAATCCTCGCTTCCCGCAGGCTTCGACGCCCTGGAACCATTTGTCGCGCAATGGGCAATCGGCGGCACGGCAAACCGGGCGGCCCGACGCAGTGCCTCCACCTCCGAGGAGCGTGCAGCGTTCTTCGCCGCCGCCTCTCCATTGCTCGACATGGCCCTCGCTCATCTGGACGAGCGCGAATTCGCTGCTTTTACATCGGCTGACCGTCATCTGATGGACCTGGTGCTTTCGCTCGCCCACGTTGCTCTCGCCGTCGAGATCCAGGGGCCGGATGAGGTGAGAACCGCTCCATCACGCGATCGCATGAGGATCGATTGCTCAAGCGCCGACAAGGAGGTCGCGCCATGTTCGAACTGACAGGAAAGACCGTCTTCATCACAGGCGGTGGGGGCGGCATCGGTGGCGGCATGGCGCAGGCCTTCGCGGAGCGCGGCGCCAGGATCGTGCTTGCCGACATTGACCTTGACTTTGCCCGCGAGGAAGCGGGAAAGCTTCCGCCCGGCGCGCAGGCATTCGTGGTCGGCCTTGACGTGCGATCGCTGTCCAGCTGGGAGGCGGCCCGCGAGGCTGTCGAGCAGCGCTTCGGTGCTATCGACGTGCTATGCAACAATGCCGGAATATCGACGGGCTTCAAGCCGCTGGTCGATACCTCGGCCGAAACCTTCGAGCGGGTGATGGCGATCAACGTCACGGGTGTCTACAATGGCATCAGGACGTTCGCGCCGACGATGATCGCCCGCGGCTCGGGCCATATCGTCAACACCTCCTCGATGAACGGTCTCAGCCCGTTCGGCAGCTTCGCCGCCTATTCCGCAAGCAAGTTCGCGGTGCTGGGCATGTCGGATGCCCTGCGCGAGGAGCTTGCACCTGTCGGTGTCGGCGTATCGACGCTGTTTCCGGGCCTCACACGAAGCCGCATGTCGGAAGGCGATGCCTTGAGCGGCGATCCCGAGCGGCGTGCCGCAATCCGTGCGAACATGATGGATCCGCTCTGGCTCGGGCGTGCCGTCGTGCGTGCCGTCGAAGCCGATGAGCCCTATATCGTCACGCATCCCGGCTATCGCGATAGCCTGGCTGCGCGACATCGGCGCATCCTTGCGGCGTTCGGGAATGCGGCACAGCCCGGATACGACGTGGGGGCGTCCGCAACGTCGAGTTAGGCCGAAGAGGTTCGTGGATACTGGCGTCCGGACAGCAAATTGTTCCTTTCTGATCAACGAGGCCTGAGCCTAACGCCCCGATCGTCGTCGGGTTTGAGAAGCAAGGATTGTAGATCGATTACGAACATGGATGCGGTCGATGCGCTGCCCTGATGACCTGACCGCTGCTTCTTCCGGAAGCGCAGTTTGCGGGGAAAGAGCCGTTCGGATGAAGGCGTTCACGATAATGATGCCGTTGTTGGGATTGACGATGACTGGTGGTGCCGTGCAGGCACAGCCGTCATCCGATCTCGGTGTTCTCGTAGGAGCCCGGGACGGCGAGTGACCGTTGTCAAACTAAACTGGTGATCGGTCTGAGAGTGATGCTGTAGCCGGGATCGACGTATATCGTCTGTCCGTTCGCCGTTGCCGCCTCGATTCCTCGCAAAACATCCGGTCTAGCGCGCCGGTGCATCGGCTTCATCACCATCACAACAATGGTGTCAGCAGCCGGGCAAGGTTCTCTACCAGCTTCACCACGACAGGCCGCGCGCGCCATTCTTCCAAGGTCAGTCGGTCGCTAGCAGAAACATAGTGGTGATGAATGCTTTCGAGTGCCTGGGTCGCAGCGTCATCGTGGATCATCAGACTGATTTCGGCATTGAGCATGAAGGAGCGGATGTCCGCATTGCTCGATCCCACGATGCCGATATGTCCGTCAACGGCTACGCTCTTGGTATGAAGCAGGCGTTCGCGGTAGCGCAGGATCGTTATCCCGGCATGCAGCAGTTCATCGTAAAATGAACGTTGGGCAAGCCGAACGAGCTTCTGGTCGATGACACGGGACAAGATCAGCGTGACGCTGACGCCCCGCGCGACGGCATTCTTCATGGCAACCAGCAGCGCGCCGTCGGGAATGAGATAGGGCGTCACGATCTCGACCCGTTCGTTCGCTTCATGCACCAGTTCGACCAGTACCCGTTCATACCCCATTGCACCGTAATCGGGGCCACTCGGCACAGATTGAAGCGTAGCCTCGCCGCAGGAGACAGGGACTTTGCAGGGGGGCAGGAACTGGCCGGTTTCCAGGTGCCAGTCGGTCGCGAAGACCGCGTCGAGAGTGGTGACGACAGGGCCACGTACCCGGGCGACAAGCTCGTCGTTCACGATCCCACGCCGGAAATCACGGTCGACGATGTTGATCGAGCCGACAAATGCAATTTCCCCGTCGACGATGCACAGCTTGCGATGATTGCGCAGGTCTCCCCGGGCGCGGCGAAGGGAGGCGAAGCGGATTGGAAGTGTAAGGTGCACGTCCACTCCGGCCTTGTGTAGCAGCGTGAGGCTTCGTTTTACCCACGGACGGCTTCCCAGCGCATCGATCAGGACCCGCACCGACACGCCGCGATCGACGGCGCGAGCAAGCGCAGCGGCCATGCGTTTTCCGGTGGCGTCATCCGCAAAGATGTAGGTCAGAAGGTGGACCGAGTGCCGGGCGGCGTCGATCTCGCCGATCATGGAGGCAATGATCGCGTCGTAGTCGGCATCGAGCGCAATCCGGTTTCCGGTGCAGGCCGGGAAACCGCCGATGCTCGCTGCGAGCCGCGCGATCTGAGAGGTCGGGGCAAGGGCCGGCAGCGCGGCGCAGGCTTGATCCCGTAGTTTTGCGGCCTCGTGGAACCGTGCGCGTCGCCAGGCGGGAAAGCGTGCAAAGCCGATCAGGCGAAATAGGACGAGCGCCGGAATGGGCAGGAAGAAAGCCAGCAGCAGCCAGCTGCGGGCCGCCTCGGGCGGGCGTCGCAGCGGGATCACGACGAGCATTACGATACGTATGGCCCATTCGAACAGAACATAAGCAAGGGCAAGATGTGTGGCGTCGAACATGCTGGGCCGGGCTAAGACAGTTCCCTGGTGCAGGCAATGGACTGAAATATTTCAGGCCTTGCGCAACTGCGATAGTGCAGTGCAAGATCAACGTGCATCAAGATGCGGTCCATTTCAACGCACTCGCCATCGATCAAATACCCTGCCTCGACCTCACTTGCAGTGAGGGCTTCAGCAACATCATCGCGAAGATTTCGAGAGGAAGCAGTATGAATCGACCCGTTGCGATCTCTTCAGGCTCTCTGGCGCAGACGCCGTGGCATGCCCTGGATGGGCGGCAGGTACTCGAAATGCTGAGCGCGAGGCCGGAAGGGCTCGGCGCTGAAGAGGCGGCGATCCGGCTGCAGCGACATGGGCCGAACAGTCTGCCCGCAGAGGCGCGCGTGCATCCTTTTCGCCGCTTCCTCGCACAATTCCACAATCCGCTGATCTACTTTCTTGTCGCAGCGGCAATGGCGGCGCTGACACTGGGGCATCCGGTGGATGCTGCAGTCATCATGATGGTCGTTGTCGTGAATGCGACTGTCGGCTTCGTGCAGGAAGGCAAGGCGGAAGAGTCGCTGAATGGCATGCGCGCGCTGCTGTCGCCCCATGCGCTCGTGCTTCGCGAGGGTGAGCGCAAGTCCGTAGACGTGGCCGACCTCGTTCCCGGCGACATCGTGTTGCTCGAACCCGGCGACCGGGTGCCGGCCGACCTGCGCCTTCTCAAAGCGCGCGGACTGGCCATCGAGGAGGCCGCGCTTACCGGCGAGTCCATCGCGGCCGAAAAGGAAGAAGGTGCCATTGCTGCGGACGCGCCGCTGGGGGACCGTGCCTCGCTGGCATTCTCGGGCACCCTGGTCGCCAAGGGACAGGCCACCGGGGTCGTCGTCGCGACCGGAAGCGCAACCGAAATTGGTCGGATCAGCGGGATGCTTCAGGCCGTCCCGGTGCTGATTACGCCCCTGATCCGGCAGATGAACCGGTTCTCGCATCAATTGACCTTCACGATCCTCGGCGCGTCGGTTCTGCTTTTCGTGTTCGCCGTCTTCGTGCGCGCATTCGCTTGGGACGATGCACTGATCGCGATCGTGGCGGTGGCGGCGGGCGCGATTCCGGAAGGGCTCCCGGCGGTCATCACGATTACCCTGGCCATTGGCGTCAGGCGCATGGCCGCGCGCAAGGCGATCATCCGTAAATTGCCGGCGGTCGAGACGCTCGGCGCTACCTCGGTGATATGCACCGACAAGACCGGCACCCTGACGCGCAACGAGATGACCGTGCGTCATGTCTTCACTGCGACGCGCGCTCTGGTGGCGACGGGCGCAGGCTATGCCCCCCACGGAGCGATCGAGGCTGATCCGCGCGACGGGGGCAACGGCGATGATGCCGGGGCTCTGGCCGATGCGATGGCGATCATCCGTTGTGGCATGTTGTGCAACGATGCCAGGCTGGTGGAGAACGCCGGTGTCTGGAGCGTCGCCGGGGATCCCATGGAAGGCGCGCTTCTGGCGTTGGGGATGAAGGCCGGGCTGGACCAGGCCCATCTGACCGCGGAATGGCCGAGGATCGACGAGATTCCCTTCGATGCCGCCTACCGTTATATGGCGACACTCCATCGGGGACCGGGCGGTGAGCATGTCGTCTTCGTGAAAGGCGCGCCCGAAGCTGTGCTGGCGCTGAGCGGACAGCAGGGCGATCCAGCGCGTTGGGATGTTCTGGCCGCTAGCGCTGCGGGAGAAGGCGAGCGATTGCTGGGCTTTGCCATGCTTACGCTGCATGAACCGCAGCAGCGCCTGAGCTTCGGCGACTTGCAGGGCCTGACGATGCTCGGCCTCATGGGGTTCATCGATCCGCCGCGCGCCGAGGCTCGCCGAGCCATCGCCGAGTGCCGCAGCGCCGGTATCGCAGTGAAGATGATCACCGGTGATCATGTGGAAACCGCGCGAGCCATCGCACGCCAACTCGACCTTGCGGATGATCCGCGCGCATTGTCGGGGGCGGAACTGGAACGGCTGAGCGATGGCGAACTGGAACAGGTCGCAGGCGGCATCAGTGTTTTCGCGCGCGCCAGCCCGGAGCACAAGCTGAGGATCGTGCGCGCACTCCAGGCAAGGGGTGCCATCGTGGCGATGACCGGGGACGGGGTGAATGACGCCCCGTCGCTCAAGCAGGCCGATGTAGGGACCGCGATGGGGCTCTCCGGCACCGAGGCAGCGCGTGAAGCTTCGCAGATGGTACTGCTCGATGACAACTTTGCGTCGATTGTCGCCGCAGTCAACGAGGGGCGCACGGTCTATGACAACTTGCGCAAGGTAATCGCCTGGACCCTGCCGACCAACGGGGGCGAGGCGATGCTGATGATCCTGGCCATACTGATGGGCTTCACCCTGCCGATGACGGCGACGCAGATCCTCTGGATCAATCTCGTCACCACGATCACCCTCGGGCTGGTCCTTGCTTTCGAACCGCCTGAGAGCGATGTGATGCAGCGTCCGCCTCGAAGCGCAGATGCGTCGTTGCTTTCGCCTTTCCTTCTATGGCGCGTCCTGTTCGTCTCGGCTCTTTTCACCGGCCTGATGCTGTTCGTCTTTTTCGGCGCACAGGCGCGCGGTGAGGATATCGAGACGGCCCGCACACTGGTAGTGAACATGCTGGTGGTGGCGGAGATATTCTATCTCTTCAGCGAGCGCATATGCAGGTAGCGCACGTTGAAGAGA
>NZ_JBMDIO010000045.1:0-35828 GCF_057808725.1 Novosphingobium sp. FG90 | reverse complement strand
GCCGCGCGCGCGCCGCTGACCGCCGCGCTGATCGAGAAAGTGCCCGGCCTCGTCACCGCCAATTTCTCGGTCATGGAGGCCGGCGGCCACATCCCGCGCCACTGGGGCATGACCAAGGGCATGCTGACCTATCACCTGGCGCTGAAAGCCCCGCGCGAACGCGAGAAGTGCCGGATGCACCTGGAAGAGGGCGAGCACCTCCACGTCCTGCACTGGGAGGACGGGCAATCGTTCCTGTTCGACGACATGTTCAACCATGAAGTCTGGAACGAGACGGACGAGGACCGCTACATCCTGCTCATCCAGATCAAGCGCCCATGCCGCTGGCGGGGCAACCTGATCCAGGAGCTGTTCCTCAAGGGCGTGCGCCATTCGCGCTTCGTCAAGGACATCCGCAAGGCCATCGAGCGCGAGGCCGCAGCGCGCGCGGCCTGACTGCGCGCCCCCAATGGGGAATCGCACCCCCCGTCAAATCATGACTCTTTGACGACAAAGTTCTGGCCAGATCGGCTTGCCGCGTTAAAATTCGTTCATTCCGGATGATTTTCACCCGGACCGGCCTCCGCCAGCGGGAGGACCGGCAACGCGCCGGTTTGCCTGGAGGACGCCTCGAGAAAAGGCCGTAAAGGCCCGGAAAGGCACGACGCTGCGGCAGGGAAGGCGATGAGGATCCGTTACCGCAGGTGCGCGGTTCTGGCGCTGGCCGCTGGTCTCGCGTCACCCCCAGCTTGTGCGGAGGCGCTGGAAGATTCCATTACGGATGAAGATTCCGTCTTCCACATCGCCCCGCCGCAGTTCCCGCCGCAGCCCCCGCCATCGGCCCTGATCGCGGCGGCGGACGGCAGCGCCGACTGGGATTTGAACGATATCGCGCCGGACGCCTACGGGCCGCCCCCACCACAAGACAGGCGGCTAGACAGGCCGGAGGGCACGGCATCCATCACCGACAGCCCGCCCCCCCGCGACGCAACCGGCCACGTCCCGCGCGCATACGCCAGCCATCGCGGCTTCTTCCGCCAGGCCGGCAGCGTCGGCACCGAACTGGCGATCCTGTCCGCCTATGTCGGCGCGCAGTCGATCCCCAAGCTGTTCAAGCCGACCGCCCCCTTCCACTTCCAGGACGAGGGATGGTTCGGCAAGGACACCCACAACATCGGCGTCGACAAGCTGACCCATGCCTACAACACCTATCTCATCGCCGAGCTGCTGCACTATCGCATCCACCGCAACACCGGCGGATCCGAAGGCGATGCGCTGACCGCGGGCATCCTCGCGGCGGGGCTGATGGCGATCAACGAGATGTCCGACGCGATCGAGCCCGACAGCGGCTATTCGATGCAGGACATCACCATGAACATCGCGGGCGCGGCCTTCTCGGTCCTGCGCAACACGGTGCCGGGGCTCAAGGAAAAGCTCGCCTTCAAGCTGGAGATCGTGCCCAACGGCCAGATCTACAGCCACGTCGGCAAGAAGCACTACGAGCAGCAGCGCTTCATGTTCTCGCTGAAGGGCGCGGGGTTCGAAGGACTGGAGCGCACGCCGCTGAAGTACCTCGACCTGCAGGTGGGCTATTACGCCAGCGACTTCCTCGCCAGCGACCGCGCGCAGGGGCTGACCCCGAAACGCCACCTGTTCGTCGGCGTCGGCCTGAACCTGGGTGAGCTGCTGTTCGCGAACTCGGGATCGCGCATCGGCAGGGCGGCGTACTCGGTGCTGGACTACCTGCAGGTGCCCTATACCTCGCTGCGCTACGACACCACGGGCAGGCTGGGGAACTGACGGCGCGCTATGCGCCGCGCAGCCCCTCGATCGCGTTCGTGACGATTGCCATGTGTTCGCCCCAGCCCGGATTGTGCCAGCCCGGCAGGCGGGCGATCTGCGCGGCGTGGACGGGGCCTTGTGCCGCATGGTCGAGCACCATCGCCTTCCAGCCCGGACCGTCGAGCGGGTCGAGATAGTCGGGCACGTCGCCGCCCACTTCGCGCAAGGCGGCAAGGTCGCTGGCGATGACCGGGGTGCCGACCGAAAGCGCCTCGGCCACCGGCATCCCGTAGCCTTCCGCGAACGAGGGCATCAGCAGCGCCCGCGCACCGCGCAGCAGCGCGGAGAGGCGCGCGTCCGGGCAGCCGCCCAGTTCCTCGACATGGCCGACGAGGGCAGGGCAGCGCTCCAGCATGTCGACGATCTGCTCGTTCTCCCAGCCCCGCCGGCCGATGACGATCAGGCGCGGAACCTGCCCGGGCGGCAGCGTTTCCGCCAGATGGCGCCAGAGGTGGAGGAGGAGCAGGTGGTTCTTGCGCGGCTCGATGGTGCCCAGGCACACGAAGCAGGGGCGGCCATCGGGCGACATCTCGGGCAGGGCGGCGGGAAGCGCCTCGGTGCCGAGCAGGGCGACGTGGATCGGGGTGCCGGGCTGCAGCCACGGCGCCAGCGAGCGGCCCGTCGCGGCGGAATTGACCACCGCCGCGCCGCCGGTCTTCGCGATGGCCGAGGCGATCGTCTCGATCCGCCGCCGGTGCAGCGCCGCGCCGGACGGGCGGGCATATTCGGGAAACTCGATCGGGATGAGATCGTGGACGAGGCACAGGAACCGCGCCCGCTCCCGCTCGAGGATCCGGTGCACCCTGGCGGCGTTGGTCAGGTGATGGGGCGAGGCCTGCACGTAGACGCCCCCGCTTCCCACACCCTTGCCCGTCGGCAGCAGCGCGGCCAGCTGCGGCATGACCGAGGGCAGCGAGCGCTGGCGCGGCGCGTCCTCCTCGCTCGCCCAGCGGCGTTCCAACTCGTCGAGATAGGCGAGCGCGGCATCGCGCTTCAACCGCCCGTAGAGGCCCGAGGGGTGGACGGCGGCGAAGGCCAGATCCTCGCCGTAATGCGCCAGCAGGCCGCGCGCATAGGCCATCTCCACGCGGTCCACGCCCGAGGGCGTCGAGTAGCGCAGGCGCGAGATCAGGCGGGATATATCAAGGATTACGGTCATTTTCTGCGGATCAGGTTCATCAGCCTGCCCTGCCAGCGGCGGACCGGCGCGATCCACCTTAGACGATTGGTGGCGCTGGCGGTGGCCATGCGGCCGACCAGCACCTCGGGCGGGCAGGGCAGGCCGGTCACGGGATCGAGGTAGCGCGGATAGAGGATCAGCACCCCCGCCACCAGCGCATCGAGGGTGAGCGGGCGGGTGCGCCGTTCGGGCACCGTCCCCAGATCGCGCGTCAGGCCCCAGCCTGCATAGAACGGCACGCCGTGGCAGGTTACCTCGCGCCCGCGCATCAGCGCCTCGAACCCGGCGAGCGAGGTGAGCACATGCACCGCGTCCACCGCATCGAGCAGCGGCGCCATGCCGCCGCCGCGCACCACCTTGTCGGCATGGGTGAGCGCCTCGGCGTCGGCGACTGCCCCCTTGCGGTGCCCGGCGTCGACGTCGGGGTGCGGGCGGAACCAGATCTCGGCATCGGGTTCCAGTTCGCGGGCGCGGCGCAGGAGGGCAAGGTTGGAGCCGGGGCCGCCCCCGGCGGCGAGGACGGACATATCGTCCTCCACCTGCCCGGTGACGAGGACGAGGCGGCGGTTCGGATCGCGTTCGGGCAGCGCCGCGCTGAGGTCCGCCGCATACTTGCTGATGCCCGCCCTGACGATGGTATCGCGCAGCGCTGCGGCCCGTTGAAGCACCCTTGGGTGCATCTGGGTGCCGCTCAGTACCGCTTCGAGATCGCTCGGGCCGGAGGGGTCGAAATGGATGCCGGTGGCGTCGACGACCACCGAGGACGGCGGGACAAGGTCCACGCCGAGCCCCACGGAGCGCACGAAACCGTCCTCCACGCGGACCAGCGGCACGCCTTGTGCGCGGGCCTTTGCGATGAGCGCGGGGGACACGCGCGAAGGCCAGATGGCAAGGGCGCCGCCGCCTCTGCGAGCGATTTGCAAGGCCCTGTCGGCGGACGGAACCACCGCCAGACGATGTGCCGGATGCCAGAGGAAACGGCGGATTTCCGCGCGTTTCCACCATGCCATGCCGCACGCCGCCATGATCGGCCGGTTTGCCTCCAGCGTGCTGCGCCACAGCGCCAGCAGCTCCACCACCGCCGTGATCGTGGAGGCCCCGCCGGTGAACGGATCGCGCCACTGCGCCGCCGTCAGCGCCTGCGCCGCAAGCCGGTCGAGCTTGGCCGCATCGTCGCCCGGAGCACCGAAACGGCCCGGCGAAAGCACCTCCACCGCCAGCCCTGCAACGCGGGCAAGGACGATCCACTCGTCATCGCCATGCGCCTCCAGACGGCGCGCATGGAGCAGCACGGACCACGGATCGACTTCGGGATAGTCCTTCGTATTCAAGGGCCTGCGCACGATGGCCACGCGATGCTCGGCCCCCGCCGGAGCGGCCCAGAAGTCCCCCCCGACGCGCGCTTCGCGCACCATGGCGAACAGCGCTTCGGTATCGACGGGCGCATTGCCCTGAGGGGCGGGGAGGGACACCCCCCCGTTTCCCCCGGGAAACGGCGGAGCGCGCAAGATCGGCGGAAAACTCACGGTCTGACGCCCCATTCGCCCAGGCCGAGCACCCCGTCCTCACCCCTGCGGATGACGCCGTAGGAGCCGGTCGCCAGCTTCATCCCGCCCACCATTTCGCAAGCCGGCACCTCCAGCCCCGCCGCGATCAGCGCGAACCGCGCGGCGCCGTTGCTGGTGACGAGGAGGGTGGGGCCGTGATCCCCCGAAAACAGCGCGTGCCAGGCGGAAATCCGCGCTTCCGCGTCCACCGTCCAGCCCGGCGGCGGCACCGCGCGCGCATCCCAGGCCGCCAGCGCCCCCGCGCCGATGCGGGCGAGCACTTCGGGCTCGCTCCGGTCCTCGTCCGGCCCGTGGTCGATCTCGCGCAGCCAGTCGGCCGCTTCGGGTTCGGGAGTGTCGGGAAGGTGAGCGAGGATCGCCCGAGCGGTCTGGCGGGTGCGGGCGAGGGGGGAGGCGAGAACCCGCGAAAAACCAAGCTTCTGCGCGGCAAAATGCGCCCCCAGCGCCTGCGCCTGCGCCAGCCCTGCAGCGGTCAGCGGCAGGTCGGTGCGCGCACCGATGCGGCGCGGCGGCTCACCGGGCTCGAATGTATTGCCGTGTCTCACGATAACGAACATCGGATGCGCGGTATCAGGCCGGGAACGGATCGCCTAGCCGTGCGATCGCCTCTTCCGCCAGGGCGAGGTCGGCCGGGGTATCGATGCCCGACATCGCATGGCTCGGCGGATCGACCTCGACCGTCGCGATCGAGCGCCCGCCTTCGAGGAAACGCAGCTGTTCCAGCCCCTCCAGCACCTCATACGGGCTCTGCGGCGCGGCGGCGAACCATTCCAGCGCGGCCATGCGATAACCATAGAGGCCCAGATGCTGCCACACCGGGGAAAGCGGCGCGGCCGCCCGCAGCTTCGCCTCGTCACGCAAGGCGGGGATGATCGTCTTGGAGAACCACAGCGCCCGCCCGTCGGCCCCGCGAATGCAGGTCGTGCCGCTGAAAGGCGCGGTTTCCTTGTGTTTGCGCAAGGCTTCGAGGCGTTCCCAGTCGAGCCGGTAGACCGGCGTCGCCACGTCCGCCGCGCCCTCCCGCAAGGTCGCGACCAGCCCGGCGACGACTGCGGGCGGCACGAACGGCGCATCGCCCTGCAGGTTGATGACGAGTTCGGGCAGCCGATCCCGCGACCGGGCGGCGGCGCAGGCGCGCGAGGAGCCGGAATCCAGCTCCGCCGCCGTCATCGCCACGTCCGCCCCGATCTGCCGGGCATGGTCGGCAATGCGCGGGTCGTCAGTCGCCACCACCACCTCGCACCCACCGGCCAGATCGGCGGCGGCGCGGGCGACGGCATGGACCCGCTCCAGCAGCGTGCGCCCGGCGATGGGCAGCAAGGGCTTGCCGGGCAGGCGCGTCGATCCGTAGCGGGCGGGAACGACGATGAGGGCGTTCGTATCGGTCATCGGCAAGGTAAGTGCCCCAACGCGGGGGATTTCGGCAAGCCCGCCTCAGGCCACCCCGGCCCGGACGATGTCGTGCATGTGCACGATGCCTACCAACCTGGTATCCTCCACCACGAACAGCACCGAGACGGCGTTCTCGTTGAGGATGCGCAGCGCTTCGGACGCCGGGATGCCGGCGGTGACCGTCAGCGGGTTCACCGACATGTGCAGGCCGATGTTGTCGTTGAGGTCATGCACCGCGATGCAGCGGCGCAAGTCACCATCGGTGAAGGCGCCGATCAGCCGGTCGCCCGCGTCCACCACGGCGGTGCAGCCATAGCGCTTGCGGCTCATCTCGATCGTCGCGCTGGTCAGCGAGGCATCGCCGCCGACGCGCGGGATGGCATCGCCGGTGCCCATGATCTCGCCCACCGTGGACAGCTGCGCGCCGAGCTTGCCGCCGGGATGGAACACCCGGAAATCCGAGGACGTGAAGCCGCGCGCCTCGATCAGCGCCACCGCCAGGGCATCGCCCAGCACCAGCTGGAGCGTGGTGGAGGAGGTGGGCGCCAGCTCGTTCGGGCAGGCTTCGCGCACGGAGGGCATGACCAGGCAGATGTCCGCCGCCCGCGCCGCCGTGCTGTCCGCGTGGCTGGTGGCGACGATCAGCGTGACGCCGTAATGGTTGCAGTAATGCAGGATGTCGCCCAGCTCGGCCGTCTCGCCCGACCAGGTGATCGCCAGCACGACGTCCTGCTTGGTGATCACGCCGAGGTCGCCGTGGCTCGCCTCGCCGGGGTGGAGATAGAGCGCCGAGGTCCCGGTGGAGCGCATGGTCGCGGCGATCTTGCGCGCGATGTGCCCGCTCTTGCCCATGCCGGTGACGATCACGCGCCCGCGCGTGGCGGCCAGCGCCTGAATCGCCCGCTCGACCGCACGGCTCATCTCCGGCGCCTGCAGGGCCTGCTTGAGCGTTTCCAGCGCCTGCAGCTCGATGTCGAGGGTCTTCAGCGCCGAGGCGGCATAGGGGGTATCGAAGAATGCGCTCTTCATGGGGGTCATGTGTCTTTTTGTAATTCGGCCGGCCGGGTACAGGCAGGAATCACAAGCGTTATTTGAAGCGGACGGGGATTGCCAGCGGTTTCATTCCCCGCCAAGGGAAGCGACCTACTAGGCCCCGGCCGCAGGCTGCTGAAAGCGGCGCCGCGTCCCGTTGTCATGATCCAACCAGCCAAGGCATTATCCATGATCCTTTGCGGACAAACGCTTACCCCCCAAGCTCCTTTATTCGCAATTGCGGGGCCATGCGTCATCGAAAGCGAGGAACTGACGCTTTCCGTAGCCGAAACGCTCGCCGCGACCGCGCGGCGCCTCGGCCTGCTGCTGATTTTCAAGAGTTCGTTCGACAAGGCGAACCGCAGCTCGGACAAGTCGTTCCGCGGCCTCGGCATGGACGAGGGGCTGCGCATCCTCGAAAAGGTGCGCGCCGAGACCGGCCTTGCGGTCATCACCGACGTACACGAGCCCGGGCAGGTCAAGGCCGTGGCCGAAGTCGTCGATGTGCTCCAGACGCCCGCCTTCCTGGCCCGCCAGACCGATTTCATCGCCGCCGTCGCCGCATCGGGCAAGCCGGTCAACATCAAGAAAGCGCAGTTCATGGCGCCTGCCGACATGACGCAGGTGGTCGCCAAGGCGCGCAATGCGGCAGCGGCGGCGGGTCATGATCCCGATGCCTTCCTGCTGTGCGAGCGCGGCACCTCGTTCGGCTACAACACGCTCGTCTCCGACATGCGCGGGCTGTCGATCATGGCCGAAACCGGATGCCCGGTGGTGTTCGACGCGACCCATTCGGTCCAGCAGCCCGGCGGCCTGGGCGAGCGGTCGGGCGGCCAGCGCGAATATGTGCCGCTGCTGGCCCGCGCGGCGGTGGCGGCGGGCGTTTCGGGCGTGTTCATGGAAACCCACCCGGATCCCGAACGCGCCCTGTCCGACGGACCCAACGCGCTGCCGCTGGACCAGTTCGAACCGCTCTGGGCGCGGCTCATGGCTATCGACGCGGTGGTGAAGGGGTAATCCACGCATCGGCGCGCAAGCTGATCGGGACGGCGTCTTTCCGGTTGCATCCGCGGCGCGTATGGCGCAACCGGCGGCGATGGCCCCGGGCAAGAATGGAACGACGATCGCCAGGCTGCTGCTGGCTCCCGTCTGGGCGGCGCAGCTGCTGACGGGCGCCAAGAGCTTCCTCGATAACCCGCTGATCGGCTCGCGGCGGCTCAATGCCCGCGGGCTGCACGTCGCCCGGGTCAGGCTGGCGGCGCGGCTGTGCGCATGGCGGCGCGGGCGGCTTGCGCGCAAGGTCCGCCCCGAATGGCGCACGGCCTTCGACCGTGACGGTTTTGTCGTCATCCCCGACATCGTGCCGCCCGCGCAGTTCCCGGCCCTGCGCGCGGCTCTGCTCGCCTACGAAGGCCCCGCGCGCGAGATGCGGCAAGGCGACGCGATCACCCGCAGGTTGGCGATCGACCCGGCCATGCTCGCCGCGATCCCGGCGCTGCGCGCCCTGCTCGCGCGCGAGGATGTGGTCGCGCTGTTCCACTACGTCGCCGGTTTCCGCACCACGCCGCTGCACTACATCCAGACCATCGTCAGCCACTTCGAGGGCAACGAGCCCGACCCGCAGGAGACGCTGCACGCCGACAGCTTCCACGCCTCGCTCAAGGCCTGGCTGTTCCTGAACCCGGTGACGGAGGACGAGGGGCCGTTCACATACGTGCGCGGCTCGCATCGCTTCACGCCCGAGCGGCTCGACTGGGAACGGCGGCGTTCGCTGGCGGACCCGCATGCGACAGACCGGCTGTCGGCACGCGGTTCGCCGCGTGTCTCGGCGGAGGACCTCGCGGCGATGAAGCTGGCCGGGGCGGAGGCGCTCGCGGTGCCGGGCAATACACTGGTGGTCGCCGACACCCTCGGCTTCCACGCGCGCGGCGCCTCGGCGCGGCCGGGCGAGCGGGTGGAGATCTGGTCCTACGCCCGCCGCAACCCGTTCCTGCCCTGGCTCGGCGGCGACCTGCTCAGCCTGCCGGGCGTGGCCGAGCGCCGGGTGAACTGGCTGTGGGCCTTGCGCGACAGGCTGGAGACACGCATCGGCCAGCCATGGCGCCGGGCGGGAACGCGCCGGGCGACCGACGCGCAGTTCTGAACGGGGGCCTGAAGAAGAGCGTGATGACGGAACCACCCGCCGCCGACCTTGAAATTCGTGCTTTCGAGTAGAAATTAAATTCTGGCAATCCGCCCCGCCGGGCGGTCACTGCGGTCACTGTGTCGCAAGCTGCCCCGCAACCTTGGAGCGTTGCCGGATCACGACCCTGCCCCTGGTCGTCTTTCTTCCACGTTTTCCTGTGTTTTCAGCATCATCCATCTCTTCCACCAGCTCCAGATGATAGTCCGGAATGGCATTCTCGGCGACGATCTGGCGCATTGCGACGCGGAAATTGGAGAGCTGGTTCTGGAATCCGATCTGCAACCGGAAGGTCGCAAGGTCGATTTCCAGCGTTTCGCCGTCAATGCAGGTGCTGCGCGCCACTTCGTAGATGCGCCGCTCGATCGGGCCGAGCTGGAAATAGGTGTGCGCGTAGTCGAGCACCTGCCGGTCGCGCAGAATGGCGCGAAACAGCCAGTCGCAGAGGCGCACCTTGACCGCCTTCAGACGTTTTTCGCCTTTTTTTCCGGACCTTGCATATTGCAGGCGCGCTTCGGACAGCCACGAGAAGAAGCCCTCCTCGCCCTCCCCGCCGGCCTCGATGTTGGTGCGGATCTGGGTGCCCTGCAGCCGCTCCAGCGCATCCGCCAGGCGCGAATAGGAACGCGCCGAATGGTTCGATCCGGTCACGCTGAAAAGGTCATGCGCGGTAAACGTGAAATCCTGCGAAACCGCATTCCCGTCATCGATCTTCGATGCCATAAGGCTTGCAATATAAAGGACAATTTCCTTGTCGTAGATCGTTGCGACGCCCCGTGCACTGGGCCGGACCTCGATCGAGACCGACGGCGTCGCATAGGCCAGCGGCTTCATCCAGGCGTTCTTCGAAAGCGCGAAGAACGGGAACGCCATGAGCGAGCGCTCGCCCCGGATCTCGCCGGTCAGCGGGCTGTCCAGCATGAACAGCTCGCCCTGCGGCATCAAAGGTGGGTTATCGGTCATTCTGCGTCCCGTCCCGGCCACGAAACGGCCTGTGGGTAATTTCTACTCGAAAGCACGAATGTGCACATTCCCGCGCTCGGATACGTCTCATGCATTGAGCGCATATTCCTGAACCAGAACCCTTTCGGGCACATGCCAGGCCCGGGCGATCTTGCGGATCATCGGCAGCGTCAGCGCGCGCTTGCGGCCGAGGATCTCGGTCGCGCGCGACTGGCCCACCAGCGCGGCAAGATCGGCGCGGCTGTGCCCGTTCATCGCCATGGCGGCCTCGATCGCGCCGACCGGGTCGAGCGCCGCGATCGGCCAGCGGTCGCGCTCGTAGGCCTCGACCAGCGTGACCAGCACGTCGAGCCGGTCGCCCTGCTCGCTGCCTTCCTCGGCGCCCCAGAGTTCCTCGATCTGGCGCAGCGCGGCTTCGTGGTCGGTGTCGGTCTTGATGGGTCGGATGTTCATCCGGTCGTCTCCTGAGATCAGAACAGGCTCACGGCGAGAGCGTCTATCCTGTCGTATTCGGCATGGGTGCCGAGGAATTTCACGAAGGCGATCGATCGCCTCCAGTCGAAAGCGACCACCATGCGATAGTCGCCGCCGGCCACCTCGAAGCGCACGCGCTCTCCATTGAGCACTTTCGCCTTCGAGAAATCGGCCATGACGTCGAGCGGCCCTGCCCAGCTCGCCGCCTCCGCCACTTCGAACCAGTGCCGCAGCGACCGCTCGGTTCCCGGATGACGTTCCCAGAAGGCCACCAGCCGGTTCCGCGCGATGATCCTCATGGCAACGCATCTACACTTTCCCGAAATGGGAAACAAGCGCATATTTCCCAAACCGGGAAATATCCTTCCCTCATTCTGTGATAATGTCCTTTATCATGGAATGAACATGCGGCACATACCGGCACTCAGCGGCACCCAACGGCACACAAGAGGGACAGAGCGGCACATGGAGCAATGCACGAGCATCCGGGTGAGAACCGCATGACACAGCTCGCATATACCGCGACCGACAGCCCGATCCTGGCCGGGGCATCGCCGCAGGCCCGGACCCGCTTCCTCGAATTCTTCGCCGCCGCGATCCGCAATCCCAACACGCGCCGGGCCTATGCGCGCGCGTCGCGCGATTTCCTCTCGTGGTGCCACCGGCGCGGCGTGCGCGATCTGGAGACCATCGCCCCGATCCATGTCGCCGGGTGGGTCGAGGAGCTGGGGCAGTCGCTTTCGGCGCCGACCGTCAAGCAGCGCCTGGCGGCGGTGCGGCATCTGTTCGACTGGCTGGTGACCGGGCAGGTGGTGCCGTTCAACCCGGCCTCCTCGGTGCGCGGTCCGGCGCATTCCGCAAGGACCGGGCGCACGCCGGTGCTGGAAGGGGAGGAGGCGCGCCTGCTGATAGACAGCATCGATCTTGCCGCGCCGACCGGCCTGCGCGACCGGGCGCTGGTCGCGCTCATGGTCTATTCCTTCGCGCGGATCGGGGCGGCGCTGGCGATGAAGCGCGAGGACGTCTTCGTGCAGGGCCGCCGCCTGTGGGTGCGCCTGCACGAGAAGGGCGGCAAGCGGCACGAGATGCCCTGCCACCACCTGCTCGACGAATACCTGACGGCCTATCTCGACGCGAGCGATCCCGGCAACGCAAAGGCCCCGCTGTTCCGAGCCCTGTCCCGCAGGACCAAGCTGCTGGGCGACAGGCCGCTCACCCAGCCCGACGCCTTCGCCATGGTCCGCCGCCGCGCGGAGGCGGCGGGCATCGCCACGCGGATCGGCAACCACACCTTCCGCGCCACCGGCATCACGACATACCTGAAGAACGGCGGCACGCTGGAGAACGCGGCGGCCATGGCGGGCCACGCCTCCACCCGCACCACCCAGCTCTACGACCGCCGCCGCGACGAGATCACGCTGGCCGAGGTCGAGCGGGTGCGGCTCTAGGGTCAGGCCCCGGGGGCAGGCACCTTAGCTTTCAGGCAGGCTTTTCCATCACCGCCAGCGATTGCCAGAACGGCGCATGATGAGTTTCGTCGAGGCCGTCGGTGAAGCGCGGCTCGGCGAAACCGGATTCGCGCGCGAAGCGGCGGATCCAGTCGCGGTGCAGGAAGGCGTCCAGCTGCGCTGCCGCCTTGCCCTCTTTCAGCAGCTTCAGGTTGGCCTGCCAGACGCGGTCGTGCGCGGCCTCCTCCATTTCGAGGAACGAGAACACCATGCGCCCGCCCGGCTTCAGCACCCGAAATGCCTCTGCGGTGTAGAGATAGGCCTCGGCCGGGAACAGGTGCGTGAAGACCGACCAGTGGAACACCATGTCGAGAGATGCGTCCGGCGCGGCGATGGTGGGAGTGACGTTGAGCACCGTCGCATAGCCCGGGCACCGCAGCGCCAGTTCCTCCAGCAGTTCGGGTACGACGTCCGCGCCGGTATAGCGGCCCCGCCAGCCCGAGCGGCGCAGCGCCTGCGCGGTACGACCGCAGCCACAGCCCAGATCGTAGACCGCCATGCCGTCCGCCAGCCCGTTGTGGCGCAGCACGGCGACATGGCCGTCACCCTGGCTGGCGAACGTCTCCATCGTCTCGGCGCCGATCGCCTGCGCCAGCGCGAGCGAGCGATCGCCCGGCATGTCGCGCAGCTTGTTGCGCACGATCCGCCGATAATCGTCGATCGAATGCGTGCTTGCGCGTCTCCGTCTGCGAAGACGTGGTAGCTGTATCATGAAATTGCCCCGCCATATCTGCCCTTGCGGCTTTTCGACCACGCCGGGGACGACTTGGCAAGCGGCCAGAATACTGAGCGGAATAGTGCCTAGCGGGCTTCGTCCAGCAGCGCATCGACCATGAAGCGCCATGTGTTCACGGCGTCGTTCAGGTGCGCGGCCCTGCTTTCGCCGGGGCCGACATTGCCGACGATCTCCGCGCCCGCCTCGGCCATGGCCGCATCGGGATCGCGCAGCGCCAGCACGACGGCGCGCACGTCGCGCCGCAGCAGGCGCCGGTCTTCGGGCGGGAGCGCGTCCCACTCGCCGCCCCGCGCCTGCGCCAGGGCCCGGGCGGCTTTCTCGACAAGCTGCATCGCGTCACTCATCCCCGACCCCCTTTTCACTCTGGCACCTGACATCCTGATCGGCGAAAGGCAGGCCGGGGCCTGCCCCTCAGGTCAGTTGTTGCTGTTCTGCACGGTCTGGACAGCGGCCGTCACGGTCATGATCGGCGTGAACAGCTGGCTGATCAGCGAGAACAGCTTGCTGGGCTGGTTCGCCGCCGCGTTGCCGAAGTAGATCACGTCCTTGTCGCGCATGGCGAAGCGCTGGGCGAGGAAGTAGGTGCCGGTCTTCATCATGTTGAGGTGATAGACCACGGGCACTTCGTTGCCCTGCTCGTCCTTCACGTAGCGGAACAGGAAGACCGCCGCCGGATCGCCCAGCCCGGGGTTGGCGCCGCCCGCCGTCGCCACCGCTTCCGCCAGAGAGACGGAGGAACGGCTGAACGGCAGCTGGTCCACCTTGCCGGGCGCGCCCAGCACCGAATAAGTGCGCGGGGCGTTGATCAGCATCAGCCGGTCGCCCGGATAGGCGCGGGCATCGAGACGCGGGTTTTCCACCAGATCGCTGACGCGCACATCGACGCTCTCGCCCCGGCGCACGACGCGCAGCGTCAGGTCGCGCGCGTTGCCCCGGTATCCGCCGGCCAGCGCGACAACGTCGGACAGCGTTTCCCGGTTGGTCTGCAGCACCAGTCGGCCCGGTTTCGTCACTTCGCCGCCGACGATCACCGAATTGGTGATCGCCTGCTGCAGCGTGATCAGCACCTGCGGGTTCTGCGACAGCCCGCGCAGGGAATCCCGGATCATCGTTTCGACTTCGCCGACCGTGTGGCCCATGACGTGCAGCCTGCCGGCATAGGGGATCTGGATATCGCCGCGATCGTCCACCCGGCTCGGCGGCAGCTTCTGCACCTGCACGCCGGGATTGACGGCGATCTGGTTGGTCTGCCCGGCAGCCGCACCGGCCCCGCCGCCACCGGAGAACAGGGTGACGCCCGCCTCGTAGATGTTGATGTCCAGCACGTCGCCCGGCCCGATCATGTCGGTGGGCGGCGGCGCCAGGTCGGCCAGCAGCGCGCTCGGCGCCTCTGCCCCGGTCACGGGCACGTCGCCCGCGGCCTTGACCTCGACAAGCTGGATCGGCAGCCCCGCCTCGGGATCGGCTGCGGACTTTTCGATCTGCTTGCCCGTGGGGCCGCTGGTCGGCAGCGTGGCGCAACCGGCGAGGCCGGCCAGCAGCAGGAGCAGGCTAACGGACTTCTTGACTGACATTTCGTGATGAACTCGGGAACGTGATCTTGCCGGTGCCTTAGCACTGTGGCCGGAGATTGAACAATAGCGCCGCACCCGATTGCGACGGGACGCTTTGCATCCGCCCTGACCGGCATTGCAGCAGCCTTGCGCGCGGGCGCATGTTGGCCTAGCGCTGATGCGATAGCCACGGCGGGAAGCCCCCGCCCCTTAGGTGCTGCAAAAGATACTTATGAACGTTGAGCACTCGTTTCCGATCGGGGAACAGGCCGAAACCAAGGCCCCGCGATCCGCATTTGCCACATGGCTGAAGAAACGTCGCTGGTTCGTCCTCTTCGTCATCGGGCCGACCCTTCTGGCGGTGCTGTACTACGGCCTGTTCGCGTCCGACATCTACGTCTCGGAATCGCGGTTCGTCATCAAGAGCCCGGACCAGAAGCGATCGCAGATGACCTCGCTCGCCAGCCTGATCCAGACCACCGGCCTGTCCGGCGGGCAGGAACAGACGAACGAGGTGCTGGGCTATGTCCGTTCGCGCGATGCCCTGCGCTCGCTGGAAAAGGACATCAACGTGCGGGCGCGCTTCTCGTCCGCGCAGGCGGATGCGATCTCGCGCTTCCCGATGCCGTTCTCGGACAATTCGTTCGAGGACCTGTTCAAGTACTACGGCAAGATGGTGGATGCCCGTCTCGACAGCGAGACCGGCCTGGCCGTGATCACCGCCCGCGCCTTCACCCCGGATGACGCCCACGCCATCAACGAGCGCCTGCTGGAACTAAGCGAGCAGCTGGTCAACCGGCTCAATGCCCGCGTGCAGACGCGCGGCATCGCCGAGGCGCAGAAGCAGGTGGACCTGGCGACCCTGCGCGCCAAGCAGGCCCGCGTCGCCCTGGCCGAATACCGCAATGCGCAGGCCCTGCTCGATCCCGCCAAGCAGGCGGTCGGCGTGATCCAGATCGCCGATACCATGATCGCCCAGCGCGCCGCGCTGCAGGCCCAGCTGGACCAGATGCAGCGGGTCGCGCCCAACAACCCCTCGATCCCGGCGCTGCGCAACCGCATCAACGCAATCTCGGTGCAGATCGCATCGCAGGACAGCCGCGTCGTCGGGTCGAACGGCGGGATCGCCTCCAAGCTGGGCGGGTACGAGAACCTGCTGGTCGAGCAGGAATTCTCCACCGAGAGCCTGAACGTGGCGAATGCCTCGCTCGTCCAGGCGCGGGCCGAGGCGCAGCGCCAGCAGTTCTATCTCGAGCGCGTCGTGGATCCCAATACCCCCGACATGCCGCTGCTGCCGCGCCGCATCCTGGGCGTGCTGATCGTCGCGGCTGCGGCGCTGTGCATCTACTTCATCGGTTGGATGCTGATCGTGGGCATCCTCGAGCACGCACCGGACGAGTGACGATGGAGCCGAGCACGCAACCGGCAGCGGGGCACGAACCGGGCCACAATCCGGCCCACGATCGGGAAACCCGTTCGCGCCTGCGCAAGCTGCAGGAAGGCTGGCGGATCCAGATGCGCGTGATCCATGCGCTGATGATCCGCGAACTGAACACCCGCTACGGCCGGGAGAACATCGGCTTTCTGTGGATCATGGCGGAGCCGCTGCTGTTCGCGGGCCTCGTCGCAACGATCTGGCGCATCTGGAAGGGGCCGGAGGAACACGGCATCAGCATCGTCGCCTTCGTCGTCAGCGGCTATATCCCGATCACCCTGTTCCGCCACGGCATCGCCCGCAGCGCGATGGTGTTCACCGCCAACAGCAGCCTGATGTACCACCGGCAGGTCAAGGTGCTCGACTTCGTGTTCGTGCGCTTCATCATCGAGCTGCTGGGCGGCATGATGGCCTACGTGTTCATCGCCGGGGTGCTGATCACCTTCGACCTGTTCCCGGTCCCGGCGGACCTGGGCCTGCTGATCGGGGGCTGGTTCCTCTACGCCCTGTTCTCCCTGTCGCTGTGCTTCATCGTGGCGCCGCTGTCCGAGATGTCGGAAGTGCTGGAAAAGTTCATTCCGGTCATCACCTATATCATGATCCCCTTCTCCGGGCTGTTCACGATGTCGGCCTGGCTCACCCCGACCGCGCGCGAGTTCCTGATGTGGTCCCCCTTCGTCAACGGCATGGAGATGATGCGCAAGGGCATCTGGGGCGATCAGGTCACGGCCTATTACGATCCCTGGAACCCGGTCGCCTGCGCGCTGGTGGCTGCGGCGATCGGGCTGGCGCTCTGCCGCAAGGTACGCAGGACTTTCTCCGTCGAATGATCGTCTGTCGCAACATCTTCAAGAACTACAAGCATGGCGGCAGCGTCAAGCGCGTGCTGAACGACGTCAACCTGACCGTCCGGCGCGGCGAGCGGGTGGCCCTGCTCGGCCGCAACGGCGCGGGCAAGTCCACGCTGATCAAGCTGATCGGCGGGGTGGAACTGCCCACCGCGGGCAAGGTCGAACGGCACATGTCGGTGTCCTGGCCGCTGGGCTTCGCGGGCGGTTTCCAGGGCAGCCTGACGGGCTACGACAACGCCCGCTTCATCGCCCGCATCTACGACCGCGACTATGGCGACATGCGCGCCTTCGTCGAGGATTTCACCGAGCTGGGCAGCCAGCTGAAGATGCCGGTGAAGACCTATTCGTCAGGCATGCGCGCGCGCCTGGCCTTCGCGCTGTCGCTGGCGATCGAGTTCGAATGCTACCTGATCGACGAGATCATCCTGGTGGGCGACCAGAACTTCCAGCGCAAGTGCCACGAGGAACTGTTCGAGAAGCGCACCGACCGCACGATGATCCTGGCATCGCACAGCAACGAATTCGTGCGCCAGTACTGCAACCGCGCCGTCCTGATTCACGGCGGCAAGGCGACGCCTTACGACGACGTCGCCCTTGCGGTGGAAACCTACTCCAACCTCTGAGGGGGGGCGGTTCTGAAAATCGCGGAAGAGCGATTTTCGTAACGGCACCGGCCCCAAGTGTCAGCATCTGGCCCGCCCGGCCACCCATGGAATACTGCCGTTGAGTGGCCGGGCCAATCCTCAGCCGAACAGGCGGCGCAGGGTGCGGGCGAGCAGCGAGGACTTGCTGCCGTCGCCGATCTCGATGCCCTTGTCGGAGATCGTCGCCAGCACCCGCTTGCCGTCCGAGCTCCACAGCTTGAGTCCGCCCCCGCCGATGCGGATGTTGAGCGAGGAATCCGCCGGGTCGGAATATATCTCGCCCGAGGCGCCCTTGTCGAAGGTCACGCCGCTGCCCTGTCCTTCGCCCGAGATGCGCAGCGCGCCTTCGGTGAAGGTGGTCTTGTCGAAGTCGATCCCGCGCCGGATGCGGCCGTTCTCTGACATCAGCACAGTGGACTGGTGATCCAGCGCATTGCGCATGATGATGCCCCAGTGCCAGGCGCCGCGCCGTTCCTCGACCGAACGGTTGGGATCGTCGGAATCCTCGGTGCGGATCTCGACCGCCGCGGTGTTCTTGCTGCCGAAGCCGACCAGCTGGAGGCCGACCTTGGCCAGCGCGTCCGGATCAATCCCGGCCGGGCCGCACCAGTCCTTGCCCGCGTTCAGCACGTCGATCTCGACGCCGACCAGCGCCGCGTCGAACTCGGTCGCCTCGTCATAGGCGAAGCATTCGGGCGGGGTGTAGCCGTTCCACTTCAGCGGCCACGACCGGGCGCTGAAGAACGCGCCCCACGACTTCGCGCGGGGCGCCAGCGCGGCGGAATCGCCCCAGATGGCGACACCGTTGAGGTCTTTCGAGAAGTTGTAGACCTCGGAATGGAGCAGCTGGAAATGGTTGTGCGCGTGGCGGTAGTGCTCGGAATCCATGGCCCCGACCGGCGCGTCCTGCATTGCGTGCGGGCGCGACTGCCAGTTCTCGATCGGCGTCTTGTCGGTGATGGTGTGCGAAAACGTGATGTTGCGCGCCAGCCCAGTATCGAGGTGGGAATACTGCGTCCAGAGCCCCTCGAGGCGTGGGTGGTTGCCACGGATGTAGCTGGTGCCTCCGAACCGCTCGTCCGTGACCAGCACGTCCTCGGGCAGCTCGAAGGGCGGCTTTTCCTGCGGGCACTGCGCCGTCAGCACGACGGACTTGCCGCCGTTGCCGACATGCTGGCGCAGTGACGCCAGGGTTTCCTCGGAAAAATCGTTGACGATGAAAGAGGTCATGCCTGTAGTGCCTTGTCGTTCTGTTTCGCCCCGTTCTTCAGGGGGTTGACTTGTTCCATGCCGTTCCTCGGCGCGATCTTCACCCCGTCGCGTTCGCCGCCGCCGGCCTGCTCCCACTGGTATTCCATGAACCGGTTGACCGGCGCGGTATCCCATTTGCCCGCGATCACCGGAGCGTCGGTATAAGTGGGCCGCACCGGGGCGAGATCGTCGAAGTCGAACCCGCTCATGCCCATGTCGACGGCGTTCACCGCCGCGTCCATCTCCCACTCCAGCGAACGATCGATCACGCTGTCCATGCAGCGCGCCGACCGCGCCTCGCGCGCGGCGGGATCGCGCAGCAGGCCCAGCAGGGCCTCGGCGATCGATTCCGCCGATTCATGCGCCAGCACGCCGGTGCCCGCGTCATAGTCGAACAGGTTGTTGTAGCGGTAGATGTCCACCGGCACGCAGCCCGCCGCCATCATCTCGAAGGGAATGCGCGACGGGTTGGTGGCGCTGATGCACAGCCCCGCCGCAGACTGCGCATAGAGCGTATTGATGCGGTTGACGTCGGTGATCAGGCCCAGATGCTCGTGCTCGAACGGGAGGTGCGGCTTCTGGTCCGATCCGTAGAGGACGATGCGCGTATCGGGCATCTGCGCCTTGACGATTTCCAGCGCCTCCACGCACAGCTGGGGTGCGCGGCGGAACTTCTCCGGCTGATAGAGCAGCGCGATCTGGTTGTCCCGGCGGCGCGGTGCGGTGGACAGGGTGCCACCGGAAGCGCCGGCGCCCGAAGCGGAACCGTGGCCGGTGCCTGCCTCCTCGTCCTCGTCCAGCGGCCGATAGACCTTGTGGTCCACGCCCAGCCCGCCCGAAGCCACGCCCACGCCGAACTGCGCCCGCAGGTTGTGCGCCAGCCAGCGGCCGACGCAGATGTGCTGCGCGCCCCAGGAATAGGACTGCGCGGCATGGAGGTAGGTATCGCCCACCGGGTTGAACATCGCCTCGTAGTCCTGGACGAAGTAGAACTGGCGTGCATCGTCCCAGTACTGCGCGGCATAGCGCTGGCTGTACCAGATCGTCGCCGCCGAGGCGGTCGGGTGCAGCCAGTTCACCCATGCGGAGTGCTGCGTCAGCGACACGTCGCCCAGCACCGAACCGATCCATTCCGCCGTGGCGGCATCGGCCGGACGCTCGTGCATCAGGTCGACGTCATAGCCCCGGCGCGCGAGCGAGGCGGCGAAGTTGTAGATCGTGCGATGACCGCCCGAGCCGCGGATCGGCGCGGGCGACAGCACGGCAAGGCGCGGCTGTCCCAGCGAACCGGGCCGCACCAGCGCGGGCGCCACGGGTACGTGGATGCGCTGCGAGGGTGCAAGCCGCTCTTCCAGCGCGCGGAAGGCAGGCAAGCGATGCGCGGCGACCGCCCAGCGCAGGCCCTTGAGCCGGCGCGAGACTTCGCCATGCAGGCGCGAACCGTCGAGCCGCGCGATCCCGTCCAGCCCGCTGGCGTCGAAGCCCATGGAATGAACGCTGCCGACGCCGAAGCTCTCGTTATGGCTGAGGCGGAAGAACGCCTCGGCCACTTCGACCGGAGGGGTCTGCGCGAAATCGGCGACGACCTCACGCGCGAAGCTGACGAGGTCGGAGCTGACGATGCCGTGACGGCGCACATAGTCGCCGATGGTCGCGGTGGCGGCCAGCAGACGTTCCTGCATCGCCGCGACGGGGCCGGTGACGACGCCTTCCTCTTCGGGCACGATCTCGCGCAGGGCGACGCCCTCGCGATAGCCCGTGGTCGAACCGCCGGGTGCGTTGAACAGGAATTCCAGCCCCGCCACTTCCGAGACCCGCAGCGGATAGCGGCGATTGGCGTCGAACACGTAGCCCGACTTGGAAACGTTCGCCGCCTGCGGGTTCAGGTACTGCTCCAGCCCGAAATAGCAGCCGTGCAGCCTGCCCGAGGAGATCCGCGCCAAATTGTCCTGGATGGTGCCGCGCCAACCGATGTCGACGATGACGCGCTGCAGGTCGGCCCGCGGCTCGTAGCCGGCCGCCTCCAGGTACTCCAGCAGGGCGCCGCGCTGCTCCAGGATCGCGGCGCGCGCGACGCGGGCCACCTTGGGGTTCCTGACGAAGGCGACGAAGCGCGGATCGCGCCAGGGCAGCTCCACCTTCTCGTCCACGTCTAGGCCCAGCCTGGCGGCGACGCCGCTCCACTGCTCCAGGTCGACGTTGAGCGTCGTGGCCAGCGCGGCGACCGACTGCGCCGAATACTGGCTCCACAGCCGCATCAGTTCGTCGATCGTGAAATCATCCATCGATGCGGCGAAAGTGGCACGGCGACTGACCTCGATCACCACCGGCTGCGGATAGGTACCCAGCTCGAAGACGTCGCGCGCGGCCAGCACTTCGTAGATGCGGCGGAAGAAATCCCCTTCGCGCGTGAAGAAGAAGACTTTGTCCACCTTGCGGCGCAGCGCTTCTTCCATGACGTGCAAAACGAAGCCGGTCGCCGCGACCGACAGCATTTCCAGTTCCGGATCGGCGCCGTCCTCGTGGCCGAGGGCCTCGGCGATGGCGGTCGCATGCGCGCTCGCGTCGCCTGTGACGTGGCTCCAGAAATCCCGGTCGAGCTTTTCCAGACGGGGCTGGTGCGAGGGCGAATAGTAATGGAACGCCGCGATGCCGCGATTGCGCGCGGCGGCGACGTCGGCGCTGAAGCGGTCGCCCATGTGCAGGACGTCCCGGCAATCCAGTCCCTCGGCCGCCAGCACCAGGTCATAGAGTGCGCCCGCGCGCTTGGTCGCCATGTGATCGGACGAGGAATAGACCTTGTCGATGGCATCCAGGCCGACATGATCCAGCAGCGCCTCCAGCGCAGTGCCGGGCATGTAGAAGTCCGAGAGGATCAGCTTGCGGCCCTCGTGCCCGGCGATCAGCTGCGCAGCCACCGGATCGATGCTGATCGCGGCCTTCTCCAGCGCGATCTCGCGGTCGATGAAGCCGGCGGCGAAGTCCTCTCCGGGTTCGGCCAGCAGCGGCGCCATGCGCGTGGCCACTTCGTCGATCCGGTATTCGAAATGCTCGTCGGCGACGTCCGCCTCGGCCATGCGGCGCAAGTGGAACAGGTCGATCGGATGCAGGTCCGCAAGGTCGCCCTCGGGGTCGATCCGGGTCAGCCACTGGACGCGGGCATGGCGCAGCTTGATCGCGTCGGGCGAACAGTCGCGGCGCAGGATCGTGTCCCACAAGTCGAGCGACAGCGTCTTGCCCTGCGCCGCCGCCAGCATCTGCGCGGCCAGTTCCGCACCGTCCGGCACGCCGTCCTCGGCGGCGGCGGTGGCAGCGGTGGTGGCAGCATCCGGGCCAAGGCCATCCGCCGCGACAAGAGCGACCTTGCCCCTGCCCTTCGCGCCGTCCGCCTCGTCCATACCATTCGCGGCGACGGCAGTGCGCCGCTCCAGCACATGAGTCATGCCGATGCGCAGCGGCCGCGCCATCATCGTCGTCGCGCCGCCGCCCAGCAGCCGCGCGACCTTCGCCTCGTCGAGCCTGGGCAGCAGCGCGGCAAGCGGCTGCGGCTCACCCTTGCCGGCGACGCCGTGCGTGGGCGCCAGCACGATCTCGGCCGGGCCTGCGCCCGAATGGATCACCTCGACCGGTGCGCCGGTCCGGTTCTCGTGGCGACCGTGCTGCAGGTAGTGGTGAAAGGCGTTCAGGCCCGCCGAGACCACGTCGGGATAGCGCGCGAGATAACCGCTGGTGGAAAAGTCCGGCGTGGGATCGCGTCCTTCGGCGTGCCCGTGGGCGATGTAGTGCCGCACGGGATCGATCCCGCTGGCCCGCACGTCCGGGTTCGTCGAAAGGTAGAACGCCTTGTCGAGATGCTTGGAAATCAGCTTGTAGGCAGGATCTTTGCCGAACCTGTCGCCACCGATGATCTTGATAACCGCCTTCTTCATGAAATTCGCCAATATCTCATTCACACAGCGCGAGATGCCCCACCATCCGCGACGGTGGTTTCCTGATAGTGGGCCGGAATCGAAAGTCCATGACAACCATCCCAAACCCCGCAGCATGACGGAAGGTTCACTCTCCAGCGTGCTCGATGTTCCGGTGATGCCCTGAACCACAAGACGCGGCCCCGGCCAGAGGGCGACCGACGGCCCGTTCGATGACCGCGCCGATCCGTGGCCCGACGGCCTCGATGTCGTAGCGCGCCGCCGCCGAAAGCGCCCCCTGCGATGCCCGCTGCCACTGCGCCGGATCGTCCAGCAGCGCCAGCACCGCCGCCGCCATGGCGTCGATATCGAAGGCCGGGACGACATGCCCGGCCCCTTGCGAGACCCAGGTGCCGACGCCCTGCGCCATCGTGTCGAAACAGACGGTCGGCAGACCGCAGGATGCCGCCTCAAGCGCGACCAGCGGAAACGGATCCTCGCGCGAGGGGAGCAGCAACAGCGCGCAGTGCCGGAAATCGGGCAGCGGGTCAGGCACTTCTCCCGCCAGACGCACGCTGCGCTCCACACCAAGCTCGCGCGCCAGCGCGGCCATGTCGACATCGCCCGGCCCGCCGAGCCAGAGGAATTCCACCGCTTCCCCGCTCATCCGGGAGGCCGCTGCGGCGACCCGGCAGAACAGGTCCGCTCCCTTGCGGCGGCTTCTGGTGCCGCAACCCGCGACCACGCGCCTGCGCTCGCCCCGGCTGACGTGCGCCGCGCCATCACGCTCGATCGCAGGCGGCACGATTTTCGCTGGCGTGCCCAGCAGGGTGCAAAGCGCCGCCCCGGCCTCCTCGTTGACGGCAATCGCCAGCGGCCGCTCGGGCGCGATCGCGGCAAGTGCATCGGCGTACATCGCCAGCCCCTGCCCGCTTTCATGGGCATGGAGCACCAGCGGGCCGCGATACCAGTCCAGCCACGCGCGCGCGCCAAGGGCGGCAAGGCTGTTGAAGTACACCAGCTCCACCCCCGCCAGCCCCTGCCGCAGAGCCTGCGCCCGTTCGCTGCGCCGCAGGGCGAACAGCGGCAGGCAGGGGAATTCCGCGATGAACTGCGCCGTCAGCGAACCTTCGTCCATCAGCACCAGCAGCGGATCGCAGCCATGGGTACGGCGCAGCCAGCGGGACAGGCGCAGGGCAAAGATGGGCGCTCCGGTGCGCGTCGCCTCATGCACGATGATGGCGATGCGGGGTGATGCCGGTGCAGATGGGCGCGCGGGTTCCTGCTCCAGGGTCCAGCCCAGGGGCCAGTTCAGCCAGCGCCCCACCAGCATCCACGCGACAACGGGGTTCCATCCGCCAAATCTTCGCCCGATCGGCCCCGCCGCGATGCGGCCGGGATGGACCTGCGGCCCCGGACGTCGCCCCTCGCGCCAGCCATGCGCGCAGTAATGCGCCAGAGGATCGACCCCCGACGCGGCGACATCGGGATATTCCTCAAGGTAATAGGCGGCATCGAACCGGCCCGAACGGCGCACCAGCCAGCGGGACAGCATCTGCAGCCGCTTCGTCATCGCGTCCGTCCTCAGCCCGCCAGGCGCCTGATGATCCGGCGCGGCAGTGAGGCGCGGCGACGGCGGCGCGGATCGTCGACCGGCTCGCCCAGATACGTGTTCGGGCGGGGCCGCCCGTCGCTCACCGACACCAGATCGCGCAGCTGCAGCCGCCCCACTGATTCGTCGGAGAATGCGGGCGTGTAGTAGATGCAGTCCTCGAAATAGTAGTGCGTCACTTGCGACCAGCGCGTCAGGCGCGGGTCGTTCTGGCGACTGCCGCCGTGCAGCAGGTTGGCGCACCAGATCAGCGCCTGCCCCTTGCGCGCGTGGAAGGTGTCGACCTGTGCCCCGTTGGCCTTCACCAGCGCCTGCCATGCCGGGCCATAGGGATCCTGCGCCGATCCCAGGTCGCTGCCATAGCCGCGCCGCCCGATCAGCGCATTGGTCATGATCGGCCAGCGGTGCGATCCGGGATAGTAGAACAGCGGTCCGGCATCCGGCCCGATATCCTCCATCGCCAGCCACACGCCGCACATGAAGCGTTCCGGCAGGCTGGAGAAGTGGACCGAATCCGAATGCGCGTCCTGCTGCGTTCCCACCGGGAAGTTGAGCGTCTGGAACGGGAAGGCGCGGCGGCCATAGAGCTTGCCCAGCAGGTCCAGCACCGCTTCGTTGGCGGCGATGGCACGCACGTCCTCGTCGAACTTCCAGGCATCCTGCACGCGCCGCTCGCCGATGGTCTTGTCGCTGTCCGGGCTGGCGAAGTCGATGCCGTAGCGCGGGCCGAGCGCCGCCTTGATCCGGTCAATCCGCGCATCGATCTGCACATCGGGAAAGTCGAGGACGGCATAGCCCCTTTCGTGAAGATCGGTAGCGATCCGCGCCTCTTCCGCCGTGAAACCCTGCGTGTCCCTGAGGGCGGCGAACAGCGGGGATTCGATCAGGGGCAGACCGGGAAAGGGATTGTTCACGAAACCTCGCTCACGCATTGCTGTCCGGTGCTCCTAGCCCGGTGTCAGCCCCGAAACCAGCCTGCAAACCTGTCCGCCACCATCCGCAGCGCCCGCCGGTTGCCCTGCGGACCGCGCCGCACGTCCTGCAGGATCGACAGGAAATCGCGCCTGAGGGCGGTGTGCTCGTCCAGCGCGCGGTAGACCTGCCAGAAATCCTGCGCCCCAACCGCACGCGGCATGTTCCAGACGCCGTGATAGCCGAAGGTCTCGCGCGGGTCGCCGGTGCGCTCCGCCGCGAACAGGTCTGCCAGCGCGCGCGGGGCGAAGCGCATCCCCTGCCCTTCCAGCCAGGCGCGGTTGGTGCGCCCGATGGCGACGTCCTCGGGATGGACGGGCACGAAGGCGGGATCGCGGCACAAGTCCATCAGCCGCCGGCTGCGCAGCGAAAAGCCGCCGTTGCCCACATCATGCCCATCGTCGAACTGCGGCCAGCTGGCGCCGATGTAGTCATGGTCGAGGAATGCATCGTGCCAGCGTCCGGCATCAAGGACATGACCGTCCCACTGCGCGACAAGGCAGTGCGACGTGTGCACATGGTCGGGCAGCCTTTTCAGCAGGAAGTCCGAATAGGCCGCCGCCGATGTGAGCCGATCGATCCGCACGACCTTGATGCGCGGATCCGCCGGGCTGACCTGCGCGTCGGTCAGCAGCCTGCAGGCCGCGAAGTCGATCTGCTCCAGGCTGCGCTCCAGCGCGGTCAGCGTCGCGGCGACGTTGACCGAAGTCACCGCGCAGAGCGTCACTTGTGGCAACTTGAGGCGCTGCGCGGGCTCGTGAAGGCGCTGCGCGGGCTGGCTCAAAGCTGCACCACGAAGCGCTCGCTGTACCGGTTCAGCTGCGGATGATGGAACGGGTCCACCTGCGTATCGGTATGCCAGCGGGCCTGAAGCGCGGCCAGTTCACCGGCCAGGCGGGCCGCGCCCACCGGATCGCGGTCCAGCCCGCGCGAAACGGACTCGTGATGCACCAGCGTCGCGCGCGGTTCGTAGAAGGACTGCCACCCCGCCGCGTTCAGGCGCAGGCACAAGTCCACGTCGTTGAAGGCGACGGCGAAGTTCGCCTCGTCCAGCCCGCCGACTGCCTCGAAACTGGCCCGCCTGACGACGAGGCAGGCCGCCGTCACCGCCGAAGTGAACTGCGGCAGGGCATGGCGGTGAAAGTACCCCTCCTCGTCCGGATGCAGCAGGCGATGGGCATGGGCCGCGCCGCCGCAGATGCCCAGCACCACCCCCGCATGCTGGATGCGTCCGTCGGGATAGAGCAGCCGCGCGCCCACGGCGCCAACTTCGGGCCGCAGCGCCTGCCGGGCCATGATCGCCAGCCAGTCGCCGCGCAGCATCTCGATGTCGTTGTTGAGCAAGCACAGCAGATCGCCGGTCGCCAGCTTCGCCGCGCGGTTGTTCAGGCGCGAGAAGTTGAACGGCCCGTCGTCACGCAATACGCGGTGGCGCGCGGGATCGAGGGCGGCCAGATAGTCCAGCGTCGCCGGATCGTCGCTGCCGTTGTCGACGACGATCACCTCGAAATCGGGATAGTCGGTGCGCGCCAGTCCCTCGATGCAGGTGCGCAGCAGGTCGAGCCGGTTGCGCGTCGGCACGATGACGCTGACTTTCGCAAGCGCCCCCTCTCCGGTGGGCAGGCCCTCCCCGGCGGGCAGGACAGTCGGCACTTGCGGCGCCGGGCGGCTGCGGCGGTGGTGCAGGACATGGGGAATCCGCTCCGCCCCCGAACTGCGCGCCGCGATCCGCGCGGTCAGGCGCCCCGCCCAGTCCGCGGCATCGAGGTTCTCCAGATCGGCCGCTTCGGCCCGCAGGATGCAGGCGCCCGTCAGGTAGTCGAAATGGCGCAGCAGTTCCGCGTTCCACACCGGCTTGAAATGCGGCTTCACCCGCCTGCCGCCCGCGTCGATGAGGTCATCGTCGGCATGGACGATGCGCGCCCGCGTTCCGGCGGCGGCAGCGCGGTAGGCATCGAGCGCGCGCGGGGCGAGCGTGTCCCCGGCCGCCAGAGGCAGCAGCCACGGCCCCGCGCTCCAGTCGATCGCCGTCGCTGCCGCGGCAAGGTCGGGCGTGTCCGCGGTGCCGAGCGCCAGCACCTGTGCGCCCTGCCCCGCAAGGCTGCGCAGCGTCTGCGCCTGCCCTGCCCCGGCTCCGACGATGGCGACGATGGGGGCGACGATAGGGGCGACGATAGGGCCTTCGATGTATGAACCGCCCTCCCCGCGCTCCGGCAACGGCGGCTCGGTCTGCAACCACAGCCGATAGGCGCGCGGCGAGGCGGCCAGCAGCGGCGCGAACTGGCCGCGCGCGCGCACCCGCTTGCCAAGCACGCGCCACCACAACGCCGTCAGCCAGGCGCGCGGGGCCATGCGCAGCGCGTCGAAATGGACCGGCAGGGCCAGCCGGAAGCCGCCGCGCATCCGGTTTTCCGCCTTGCGGCTGTCGCTGGTGTCTGTCCGGTTTGATGGCATGCCCCCTTGCCGATAACGGTTTGCGCGAGGGCGACAAGCGCAAAAGCGGCAAGCCTATATCCGTGCGATAGCCATCGGCTATCAGGATACCTGACAGATACTATACAAGTACCATCATTGACATGGTAGCTACCAGCTAGCTATCCGGTACTGCGAAAGGGGAATCGTCCATGCCCACCGTCGTCTTCGTCAGTCCCAAGGGGGGCGTGGGCAAGACCACCGCCGCCTTGCTGCTCGCCTCGGAACTGGCGCGCGCCGCGCCCGTCACCGTGGTCGATGCCGATCCCAACCATCCCATCGCCGCCTGGAGCAAGGGCGCACAGCTGCCCGAAAACCTCTCCATCCTTGCCGACGTGGACGAGGACAACGTGATCGACCGGATCGAGGAAGCGGCGGCCAGGACCCCCTTCGTCGTCGTCGACCTGGAAGGCACGGCGGCCAAGATCGTGCTGCTCGCGGTCAGCCAGGCCGATCTGGTGGTGATCCCCATGCAGGGATCGCAGCTCGATGCCGAACAGGCGAGCCGGGCGATCCGCGTGCTCAAGCAGCATGAGAAGATGACCGGTCGCGCGGTGCCTTACGGGGTTCTGCTGACCCGCACCTCGCCGATCATCCGCACCCGCACGATGGGCCACATCCAGGGCGGCCTGCTCGATGCCGGGGTGCCGGTGTTCGAGGCGCAGCTCAACGAGCGCGAGGCGTTCCGCGCGGTGTTCTCGTTCCAGCAGACGCTGGAGAACCTCGACCCGCGCGAGGTCTCGAACCTCGACAAGGCGCAGGCCAATGCCGAACAGTTCGCCGCCGAAGTGATCGAACGCCTGCGTGCCGCGCGCGCTGCTTCGGCTACCGGTGAAGTGGAGACTGCCCGATGACGCGCGCCAACCCTTTCGGCAACCTCGACGATTTCGCCTCCGCCCCCTCCCCCAAGCCGGTTCCGGCCGAGGCGATCGAGGAAATCGCGCAGGCAAGCGGCTTCCCGAGCCGCAAGGCGCGCACGGGGGAAGCCCCCTCCCCCATCCTGGCCCCGGCGGCAACTAAGCCCGCGAAGCGCGAGAAAACGGCGGTTGCTGCCCCTCCTGCCCCCGCACCGGTGCGGCAGCCGCGCCGCCGCACCACCGGGCGCAATCAGCAGATCAACATCAAGGCCACCGAAGAGACGATCACCGCGCTCTATCGCGTCGCCGACGAACTGGACCTGCCGCTGGGCGCCGTGCTGGAGCGCGCGCTGGCAGCGCTGGAACGATCGGGCGGCAAATGATGGATATCAGGTAGCTATCCGATACGCGATAGCTACCTGATACTAAAATGGTACCATAGAGATATCAACGCCCGCCCATGACGCGGGCGAAGGCACATGTCGCGACGACCGGTCCAAGGCAAACGGCCCGGCCGCGGCATGTTGGCGCGAAGGCCATGCCAAGACCTCCCGATCCATGGATACGCGGCCCATAAGTACTGCGCCTAGCCGATTTCGCTGCCGATCAGGCAGACGCTCGCCAGCGCCGCGCCGGCCCGCCAGTTGCCGGTGGACAGCACCGCCGCCAGCTGCAGGGCAAGCGCGACGAGGATGTGCTCCAGCTACACCGTGCGGCAGAAACAGGGCAGGGAAGTACCTAATGGATATCGGATAGCTATCGTATAGCTACTAGGTACCATAACGATATCCTTCAACCGGGCGACGTTTCGCCATGGGGCAAGGACCGTTCCGCGCGATGCCGCCTCGGCTTGTTCCCCCCGGGAACACCCGCGCCGCGTAGCGGTGCGTCGACCCTTGCGGCAGGGAAGGTGGTTTTGGGTCTCTTGTGCCGTGTCCGGCGTCCATGTCGTCAGACATCGGGGTGTGGACCGGCCAGGTCCACTCCATATTTCGTCATATGAATGGAATCAGGTAGGGGTTGCGTATCGGTTTGAGACTCGCGCTCCTGCCTGTCCGAAGCCGCATCGATCGCGGCGCCCAGACGCGCGAGAACCTTGCCCAGAGCGCCCCCGACGTGGGCCTCGGCCAGTTCGCGGCAGGTGAGGGACCCGACCATCGCCGCCATGTCCTCGGCGTGGGTTTCCTCGCGGTGCGCCGCGTCGTCCGGCACGGGGGCAGGGCGCATCCAGCGCGGCAGGTAGTCCATGATGATGCGGGGCAGGAAGGCGCGATAGGCGTTGGACGTCTGCTCGTAGCGCGGGCCGGGGCCTTGTGCATCCTCGATCCGCTTGAAGCGGCGCTGGCGCACGAGAAAGCCGATGTCCTCGAGGATCTTGAGCGCGCGCGCCACGGTGGCGCGGCCCAGGCTGGTGGCCTGCGCCAGGTGATCGTAGCTCGGGAAGACGCGGCCGCCGTTCAGGCGCGAGAGCGTCAGGATCTCTTCGAAGACGCGCACGCTCGCGGCGGTCAGGGTGGTGATGAGATGCTCGGCCGGGGTGAGGGTGCGCGTGCCCCCGCGCGCTTCGCGGCGCAGCTGGCGCCCGGCATCGAGGATGCGGCGCGCGGCGCGCAGCAGGCGATCGGGCTCGCCCCGGGCGGGGGTCACGAAGAAGGCATGCTCGAACGTGCCCGCCTCGACGCTGCCGCGCAGCACCCGCGCGCCGGTGCGATGCGGGGCTCCGGTTCGCGCCTTGCGCGCGCCTTGCGTGCCGCCCAGCGCATTCGCCAATGCGCCGCCGAGCGCCATCTTCAGGGTATGCGTTGCCATTCGTCCCTCCGCAGGAGGGCCGTCATCGAGACAAAAAGAGGGCGTGGCGCGAAACGCGCATCCTTGAAAACGGGTTCGGGATGGGGTACAAGGACGACCGGAGTTGGTTGTTTCCGGGCAGCGTTTGGCGACGCTTGTCCTTACCTCATCAGGATGCCCGGCCTTCGTGCCGGGCTTTCTTTTAGGTGATCACGGCCTGTCCTTTTCCAAAATCCGCCCAGAAATCCGCTCAGAAATCCGCCACGATCCGGCCATCCGGATCGTCACGTCGCAGCGCAGCCGGAAAGCTCCGCGTCGATCCGGCAATTTCGCAGCAATCCCGGGCGGGCGGAACCCAGTACGGTTCGTGCTTTCGAGTAGGAAAGTGAAAATTCGTTCGTGCTTTCAAATAGAAATTGCCGAACGCATTCGTGCTTTCACGTAGAAATTCGCCGCGCAATTCGTGCTATCGAGTAGCAATTGGCGGCAAACTTCGTGCTTTCGAGTAGAAATTCCCGAATCACCCCTGATCGCCCAGCACGCGCCCAGCACAGGCCCAGCACAGGCCGATCATTCGGGCACGATCGGCTGCCCTTCGAGCCTGGCGACGGCATGGCGAACCACCTTGTCCAGCGCCTCTTCGGAGAAGAAGCCGCCGGGGATCAGGCAGCGCTCGATCAGCACCCGCCGGAACGCCGCGAACGTCTCGGGCGAGGGGGGCACGGGATCGGTCCAGAAGGCGTCTATGCCGTCCTGACAGGTGATCTGCGCTATGTCGTAGACGGCATGGCCCAGCACCACCACCGGCAGCCCTTCGGCAAGGGCGAAAGTGCCGCTGGTGCTGTTGATCGTGACGACGCCGCGCGAACCGCGCGTGACCGCGACGATATCGCCCCAGGCGAGGTAGTCGACGCGCTCCTCCACCCCGAACAGCGCGGCCATGTCGGCCGTGACCTGTCGCCAGTCGCGCACACCGTTGTCGAGCGGGTGCTCCTTGACCACCAGGCGCGTGCCCGCGGGCGCATGCGCGGCGAACGAGCCGATCACCAGCCTCAGCGCATCGGCGATCCCGGCGAAGGGCGAATGCAGGCGGATCTGCGCATCGGAATCGAGCTGCAGCGGGAACAGGAAATAGGGATCGCCGGATGCGGCAAGCCGCGCCATCAGCACGCCGGCGGATGCCTCGCGCTCCTTGCGGCGGCGCAGCTTGCGGATCCAGCCCATGCCCTCCACCACCGGATGCCAGGGCCGATGATTGTTCCAGCCCGGATAATACCAGCGCGTCAGCACGTCGGCGGCGTTGTAGGCCAGCCCCTCCAGCGCGCGGCGCCGGAACGAGGAGGGCACCTGCGCATGGGGCGGCACCGGGGGCAGGGCCGCCGCCGTCTCGCGATACCACCGCGGATCGCGCGGCAGCGAGGAGTGGCCGTTGACACCCCCCAGTTCCAGCGTCACCCAGTCGGGCCGGATATAGCCTTCCTCGAAGACATGGACCGGCACCCCTGCCTCGCGGCAGATGCGGATGGCGGGCATGTGATGGTCGCGGCAGTCGCCGAACAGCACGACGTCGGTGATCCCGCGCTCGCCCAGCAGCGCCGCGAAGGCCGCGGGCCAGTCGGCCAGGGTGCCGCGATAGTCGATGCCGCCCGGCAGCCGCCAGAACGCGCGGTCGCCGCCGTTGAAGTTGACCTTGTGGACATCGTGCCCCGCCGCGATCAGTTCCTGTCCGAGACGGCGGAACAGCGGCCCCATCAGACCCTGCAGCAGCAGGACGGAGCGACGGGGCGGAACCATGGTCCGCCCGGAAACAGCCTTGCCGCCGGTATCCGGGCGAAGGTCCGCCGTTCCTGCGGAATCGGTCCCGGCAGTACGATATTCTGGCATACGGAAAAGACGCACTCCGTTGCGACATACATGAATCTGCTTACAAATCGTGTGCCGCCCACCCGATCTGTCCTGCATGTCGGTTCGAGCGATAGGCCTCCCGATGACACGCGGCAAGTCTGTGACGGTTGCAGGCAGCCTGCATGGGCATAGACGGAGTCGGTTGATGACAGCCTTTGTCCCGCCCGCTATTAGCCCGTCCCCGTCCCCGCCGTCGGTTCAGATCAACGGGCAGGCGCAGCTTGGGCGCAAGTGGTGGTGCTACTCAGACAGTGACGTGCGACGGACTGACAATTGCGGGGGCGCTGCTGGGCGCAGCTCTCCTCGACGCGCCGGTACGGCCCAGGGCCGCGCGCGGCGGGGCCGGGCTGTGGCTGCTCGCCTGCATGAGCACGGCGCTCTACGGCCTGTTCCTGGCGATCTGCGGCAACGGTGCGGTGGCGATGGTGCTGGCGCTGGCGGTGCAGGCGCTGCTTTCGGTCGCCTCCAACGCCAAGCACGCCATGCTGGGCGAGCCGCTGCTGTTCTCGGACCTGGCGCTGGTCGGCGCGGTGTTTCGCCATCCACAGTTTTATCTGTCCGCCGTGGCCGTCTGGCAGCGCGTGGCAGGGGGGATCGTGGCCGCCGTGCTGCTGGCGGTCGCCGCGTGGTTCTCCCGCGCCGAGCTTGCCGCGCACCTCGTCGGCCTGCTGCTGCTGGCGGGAGGGCTGGGCGCGCTCGCGCTGTCGCTGCGCCTGCCGCCGTGGCGCGCTCTGGCGCGGGTGCCCGATGCCCCTGCCGACACGCGGCGCCTCGGCCTGCTGCCGGTGCTGCTGCTCTACTGGCTGCGCTGGCGCGCCGAGCCCGATCCCGCGCCCTGTGCTCCCGCCGCGAGACAGGCGGCGGAGGATGGCCCCGAACTCATCGTCGTGATCCAGTGCGAGAGCTTCGCCGATCCGGCCGCGCTGTTCGGCGATCCCGCGCTGGCGCTTCCCGGCCTTGCCGCCGCGCGCGCCTCCGCCTGCCAGTGGGGCAACCTGAACGTGAGCGGCTTCGGCGCCTATACCATGCGCACCGAATACGGCGTGCTGTTCGGGCGCGACGAGGAGGCGCTGGGCTTCCGCCGCTACGACCCGTTCCTGACCGCCGCCGCCGAAGGCAGCCATGCCCTGCCCGCAAGGCTGGCGGCGGCAGGCCGCAACTGGCGCAGCCTGTTCGTCCACCCCCACGACATGCGTTTCTACGGACGCGACCGGATCATGCCCGCGGGCGGCTTCGCGCAGCTGGTGGGCGAGGACCGCTTCGCCCCGCCCGGGCCGGGGGAGGGCCGCTACGTCACCGACGCGGCGATGGCCGATGCGATCATGGAACTGGCCGGGGCGGCGAGCCAGCCCACGCTGCTCTACGCCGTCACCATCGAGAACCACGGGCCGTGGCAGACCGAACCCGGGGTGGACCTGGTCGAGGGCTACATGCGCCTCGTCCGCAAGGGCGATGCCATGCTGACGAGCCTGACGGAGCGGATCGCCGCCCTGAAACGTCCGGCCCTGCTGGTGTTCTTCGGCGACCACCGCCCGAGCATCCCCGGCGCGACGAAGCCGGGTGGCCCCCGGCATACTCCCTACGTGATGCTGCGGATGGACGCTGAGGGCAGGGCCGTCCGCCGCGACAACCGCCGCATGGACCTGACCCCCGCAGGGCTGCACCACGCGATCCTGGGCGAAGTGATCCCCGACATCGTATCGGGGCACTGACGGGCGGGTTCCTGCCCGAACCTGCTGCCTTCAAAGCATGATCGCCGCCACCGCGCCGGTCCACGGCTCCGGCGCACGGATCATCAACCCCCGGGCTGGTTGACGATTGACGGATTACCTCACCCCGGCGGCGTCAGGCTGCCCAGCACCCGGTCGCGCAAGGGACGGGGGAGCAGGCGGTCCAGCCAGCGCAGCACCGCGAAGGGCCAGGGCAGGACGAGGTGCGCCTGCCGCCGCCGTGCCGCCTTCGCGATGCGCGCGGCGACGGCCTCGGCGCTCATCAGCATCGGTTTCGGCCCGGGCACCTTGCGGCCTGCCGCAGTGTCGATGAAGCCCGGAGAGACGAGCGTGACACTGACCCCGTGGGACTTCGCCGCGATGCGCAGGGCCTCGGCGAAGCGGGCAAGGCCCGCCTTGGTGCCCGAATAGGCCGCCGCGAAGGGCAGGGCGTGGAACGCCGCCGCCGAGCCGACCAGCACGATGCGCCCCCTCCCGCGCCGCGCCATCCGCTCGGCCAGCGCCGCCGCCATCGCGGCGGGCGCGGTGAAGTTGACCGTGCCCATCCGCGCCACCATCCGCGCGTCCTCCACCAGATCGCCCGCCGCGCGCACGTCGCCCCGGCCCGAGGCCAGCAGCGCCAGATCGAAGGGCGAGGCCGCATCCTCGTCCGCCAGCGCGGCAAGGGCGGCATCCACATCGGCGATGTCCAGCGAGCGCACCTGCGCCAGCGCGCCCGCCGCGCGGCAATCCTGCGCGATCGCCTCCAGACGCGCCGGATCGCGGCCCCACAGGCTCAGCATCACCCCCGGCCGCGCGTAATGCCGCGCCAGAGCGCCGCCAAGGCCGCCCGAGGCGCCGGTCACGAGAATACGGTTCTGAACGGATGAGTCCGTCATCGCGGTGAGGCCCGGAAACTAAAACTTCTTGTCATGTTTTAAACCCGGTTGGAGGTAAATCGACTTGACAGCCAATCCCACCTACTGTCCAGCATCGAAGCCAATGCCTGCTCCGGTTTCCAGTCCGCAACGCATCCGGTTGTTCAAAAGCGAGCGCCTGGAAAAGCTTACGATGATCTCGCCGCGTACTTTCGCAGTGAGCTGGGCAGTCATGCTGCCGCTGATCGCGCTGGCCGGGTGGGGTTCCGCAACGGTTATGGGCGCATCTGCCCTCGTCGCCGTCGGCCTCGTCGCCTGGACGCTGTTCGAATATGCGATGCACCGCTACCTGTTCCATCTGGACGGCAAGGCCCCGCTGGTGCGCTGGCTGGTGTTCCTGATCCACGGCAACCACCACGCAAGCCCGAACGACCCGATGCGCGGGCTGATGCCCCTGCCGGTCAGCATCTTCGTGGGCGCGCTGGTCTGGGCGGCCTGCTTCGCAGTGCTGGGCAAGGCGGGAACCTGGGCATTCCTGGGCTTCATGACCGGCTACGTGATCTATGACGCGGTGCATTATGCCTGCCACCAGTTCCCGATGCGCGGCCGCATCGGCGCTGCGCTCAAGCGCCACCACATGCGCCACCACTACGTCGACGAGGAAGGCAACTTCGCGATCTCGGCGATCTTCTGGGACCGGGTGTTCGGCAGCCGGATCGGGTCGCTGAAGCGGTAAGGCAACAGTCATGAACTGGCAGAAAACCGTCAACGCAAGGGGCTGGAAGGTTCCTTTCGTCAACAAATCTCTGTTCCAGATCGGCAAGGAACTGCGCCCGAAGATCGACGCGGTGATCATGCGCAATTCGCGGATCCCCGACGCCGCGGTGCAGGACAAGGCGTTCTTCCCCTGGATCGCCGAGCTGGAACGCCACTGGCAGGCCATCCGCGACGAGGCGGTGCGGATCCGGGCCGAGGACATTCCCTCGCTCGGCGATATCTCCTTCGACCATGGCCGCATCGCCGCCGACCGCCGCTGGCGTGCATTCTTCCTCAAGGGCTACGGCTATCGCATGCCCGGCAACGCCGCGCGCGCGCCGCTGACCGCCGCGCTGATCGAGAAAGTGCCCGGCCTCGTCA
>NZ_JBMDIO010000044.1:0-36121 GCF_057808725.1 Novosphingobium sp. FG90 | reverse complement strand
TTCGGCCCCTGCCCGCAGGCGCGGAGCGGTTTGTCGTTGCACGCGCAGCGGGCAGGTGGCACGGCCCGCTCTGACGGGGGTCAGCGCCAGTGACGATACTTCAGGAAGTCGAGAAACTCGTGGTGCGCCTCGCGCCCGAGCCGGTCTGCGATGCCTGCCTGACGGATACCCTCGGGCTCAGCGTCCTGCACCATGCCGACCACGCGGTGCGCGAACTTGCCGGTTCCAACGGCTTCGAACTCAGCAAGGACGAATGCAGCCTGTGCGGCGAGACGCGGATGGTCATTCGCCGCCGCTGATCTGGCGCAGCCGATGCGCCCCGAACATCGCTGAAGACCGTGGAGAACTGAGCACGGATACTCGCCAGTCAGCGATCGACGCAGCATGATGGCAAACCTCGGTGCGGCTTTTTGCCGCATGAGTTCAGGCAGGCAAGAGCGCGATGGCAAGGGATCATTTCGTCTCCCAGGTGCATCTGAAGAACTTCTATGCCTCGTCGCTGGGCGGCCGCAAGATGTACGGGTTCAGCAAGTCCAGCGGAAAGCGTTTCCCCTGCGGCTCAGAGGACGTCTGCCGGATCGAAGAAGGCAGCACCAATGCCTTCCTGCCCGAACCCCGCCTCGTCGAGGAGTTCCTGAAATCGGTGGAGCCAGGCTACAACGCCGCCTGCACCGCCCTGCGAGCCGGGCCGATCCTTCCCGGACACGTCCGCGTGATCGCGGGGTTCCTCTCCTACGTCATGACCTGCTCGCCGGGTGGGATGCGGCTTGGCACCGAGCCGATGAACTCTCGGCTGAAGCTTGAGATGGCCCTCATGGAAGAGGCGGGACTGTTGTCCGCGCCGCCCCCGGAACTGCCGCCCGCGCTGCGCGAAATGTCGATCGCGCAGCTTGTCGAGGAGGGACATCTCCTGTGCGAAACAGATCCCAAGTATCCGCAGGCGATAGGCATCGCGAGTCTTCTCAGGTTGCTTGGCTTCTTCGGCAACTGCGCGTGGGATATCCTGCTCAACGGCCATGACGACACACCCTTCTTCACCAGCGACTTTCCAGTGGCGGTCGAGGCGACGCCCGATCCGATGGTCGCGAACCGGGTCGTGCCGCTGACGCCGCGACTCGCCATTCGCATCCACCCGCGCCGGGTATCGCCAGGTTCCCTGCCATCGCATCGCGATGGACGCTTTTCGGATTTTCGCTACCGCCGAAGAGAGATTTCCCGGCAGGAGGCGATGGCTGTGAACCGGCTGATTGTCGGCTGCGCCGAGGACCTTGTCTTCGCTTCGCTGGACCGGCCCTGGGTCGGTGGTTTCCTCGAGAGGAACGCGCATTTTCGCCTCGAGGCCGAGACCAGCAACTTGCGATACGAGGGCGGCGGCCTCAGCATTGCCAGGGTCGTCCTGAGACAGCGGCGCGCGCGCCCCGGGATCTGATCCACCTGGATTGCGACCGGCGTCCCTGCGCAGTCCATTGGCCTATGGGCGTCGCCGGTCGGCGCGGTCCGAACCCGGGAGCGGCGGTGCATGGCTCGAGGTACCGTTTGCCGGCTCGCCGCCGCGAGCGCCTCGCCCCCACAGCAACGCCGGAGCGGCCCGTGCTTCGATCTGTCGCCGCCATCCTGCCCGGGGGCTTCGGACTCGTCCGCAGGTGGAACGAGAGGTGGCGGCCTTGTGGCCGCGACTGCTCGTGCGCGCGTCCGCTCGGCAACGGTGTTGCTCCGCAAGGAACGACGCCCCGACGCATTCCCGGCTGCAGGGGCATCGACCTGGGACGGTCGCGGTCCGGCCAAACCATCGCCCTTCGGCTTATTTCCCCGCCCGCAAGCGGGCTCCTCGCGGCGGCGCTGAGCGCCTCAAATAAGCCTTCGGGCTCCGGTCCTTCGCTGACGCTTCGGCCTGCCGGTTAGCCGGACCGCTGGTCCCGTCCCTCGCGGTCTGCCCATCGCCCGGAAATGGTTCGAGCGACATCATCCAAGGAGAAACACCATGCCCGCCATCGGTTTCGTCACACGTGAAGGTCGCGGCTTCAAGGGCCAGCTTCGCACCCTCTCGATCCGCGCCGACATCGAGATCGCCCCCAACTCGCGCAAGGCAGGCGATACCCAGCCCGACTACCTGGTCCGCTCCGGCGGCGCCGAAGTGGGGGCAGGGTGGCTGCGCCGCGCCGAGAGCTCGGGCAACGATTATGTCTCGCTCAGTCTCGCCGCTCCGGAGTTCGGACCGCGCCGCCTCTACGCCAACCTGGGCCGCGCCGCCGGACAGGACGACGACGACGCCTTCGCGATCATCTGGAACCCGGCCGACTGACCCTGCCGCTCCCCCCGCGTCGATCCCGGCGCGGGGGCCTTGCCGCAAAGGATGCGGGCGCCGCTGCCGTGTGGCCGGTCCGGCGATGAGCAGCCCAAGCGCATCCTCTTCCCGGCGCGCGGGCATCCGCTCCTTGGAGCGCGAAGCGGAAGACGCCCGGCCGATTGGGACAACACCGGACGTGCGATGCGGCAGCGTTGCGGGATCTGCTGCGCGAGGTGGGAGCCCTGCCGAGAGGGTGGGGCTCGGCTCGGCAAGTCCAAGTGTGACGGCCGGGTCAGCGGCTGTGCAAGGCCGGCGGCACCTCCAATTTTGCCGCAGGCAATGAGCGTGCTGCGCACGCGAGTCTGTTTGAGTGTCTGCGACAAAATCGGCTCCTCCGCCGCCGCTTCGCGGCGCCCCGGCTGACGCCGGTGCGGCCCTGACAGCCGCTGTCCCGGCCATCCGCAAGGACCTGTCCTCGGTTCGCGGGGACGCGAAACTTGTGGAGGCCATCATGACCATTTTTCATTCGGCGCAGCGCGGTTCGGCTGACAACCGCGTGTTCGGCGCGCTCGTGGCGGGGCTCGACGCCGAGTTCGGCGCGGGCGCGGGCGAAGCACTTGCGCAGCACTACCTGGATGCGGAGGAGCGCGACTTTCTGTGGGACGCACGGATCGACGAACGCTGGCTCGGGACATGCGAGGACGAGGAGGACGCGGATGCGCAGCACGACAGGGTGGCAGTCATCGGCAGGCTGCAGGGCACCTGGTACACGGCGGTGAGCATCGTCGATGGCGAGGGTCGGGCGCAGGACCTGATCGCGCGGTGGGACTGGGAAAGCGAATGCTCTGCCCGGGAGGCCTGGTCAGGGTTGGGCTAGGCTGCGGGACCTGGACCTGGGCTTGGACAGGAACGCGGCGGTGTCGGAACGAGGGCACCGCCGCGTTGATGCCGGAAGGTCGTCCGATGGCACTCAGGCCGCGGCATCGCCGGGGGCATGCGCCGTGTTGTCGACTGCGCCAGCACCGGTCCTGGCTGTTGTCGCCCCCTCCGTCAGGGCAGGTTTCCTGCTCGCTGCCGCACGCACCGAAGACGGAGCGGGCGATCCATCATCCCGTGATATGGCCTTCATCGCTGTGATTGCCTCTGCCCCTCCCACGCGGACTGCATGGGCAAGAACGTCGCGGAACTCGCGCTCGCTCAGGCGTTCCACCGGTAGGTCGCTCACCAGTGCAGCGTAGCTGGCGCGCACACTGAGGCGTACCGTCTCGGCTTCCCCGGCAAGTGTGCGCTGATCGGCCTCGATCTTCGCGAGCCGCTCACGGTCAGTCATCCTGGGCATCGTCATATCTCCTTCGCTTCGAAGGAGGTCATCCCGCCGGCACCACTATTCCAGACCGGTGGTGGGATGGCAATCGCCCGGATCGGGATTTGCCGCGCGCCTGGAAACGAAGACGAAGAAAGCGGCCTGAAGGAAGTGGCACCGTCACTTTGACCGATAGGCGCAGTCGCGAAGCGCACTGCGGGAGGGGGACGCACGCCGGAGGCGAAAAGTAATGCACCGTACGCACGGGTGCTGCGGGCGCGAATCGGCCGGAATGCGTGTGTTCACGGGGCGGCGCGCAGCGGCTGCCGCTCCGCAAACTACGCGTCATACCGGCTGCCGCGCGGCGATCCCGATCAACCAAGCCACTGATGCGGATTGGCACTTTTTGGCAGCCGGCGGCAGTTTTCATGAACGCTTGAGATCGATGCGTCATACCGGTAGTATGGTGAGGCTTCATCACCAAACTGGCGAGCCGGACCAAGGAGTCCGCCGCTTGGCACGTATCACCATTCGCATAGACGACGAGCTCTATGCGCACCTCGCAGGCCAGGCGCTCGTCGCCGGGCAGGGGACGGCAACGTACTGCCGCAGTGTCCTGGAGCGTTTCGAGGGGCGCGATCCTTCGGGCTACCATGCGCGCTTCGACGAAGTCCACGCGAGCGTGATCCAGACCCTGGCGATCCTCGCCACATCGGTCGGCGAGCGCTCGCCCGATCTCCTGCGCAAGGGGCAGGCCCAGGCGCGCCGGTTGCTTGACGACAGGGGGCTGCTCGATCCCGCGCAGGACCGTTCATGAGCATCTTCCGGCACGATACGCTCGGCTCGTGGACACGCGGTGGACAGGCTATCGTCCACAATGTGCGCATGACCACGCAGGTATTCTACCAGACCGTTCTGGCCTGCTTCGTCGTCTGGATCGGCGGGATCATCTGGTACGCCCTCGAGAAGTCGAGTGAGTACGAGCGCTTCGTTCTCGTCAAGCTCGGGCAGGCCATCCTCATGGGGGACGCGGTTCCGGGCAATGTGACGCCGGTCCTCTTCCGCACCCCCAGCGGGCTGCAGTACTGGACCTCTCCGCGCGATCTGCTGGAGTCGGACATCGCCCGCCGTACGCTCGCCGCGTTCGAGACCCATCTCCTGTACGGTGCGGGGTTCTCGGGCATCTTTGCCCTGGCAATGCTGGCTTGGGCCTGGTTCTACTTTACCCGGACGGGGCGGGGCCTGGGATCGAACCAGTTCCTGCGCGGCGCCCATTTCGGCACGGTCCGGCAGGTGCGCCGTGCCCTCTGGCGCCATGCGCGAGGCAGCTTCGCGATCGGCGGGGTCGACGTGCCCGACGCCTTCGAGCCCGAGCACATCCTGCTGTGCGGGGCGCCCGGGACCGGCAAGACCAACATCATCGTCAAGATGCTGGGCGGCATCCGCCAGCGCGGCCGCCGCGCGATCGTCTATGACACGGCCGGGACGTTTGTGGAGAAGTTCTATCGGCCCGGCATCGACGTTCTGCTGAACCCGCTCGACGCCCGCGCAGACGGCTGGTCGCCGTGGGTCGATGTGCCGCGCGAGTATCACTACGAGCAGATCGCGGAATCGACGATCCCCGACAAGTCCGGCGATCCCTTCTGGGCCAAGGCCGCTCGCGGCACGCTGGTCGCGGTCCTGCGCAAGCTCGCGGCGCAGGAGCGCATGCTGGTCTCGATCCTGCTCGACACGCTTGTGCGGTCCAAGCTGAAGGAGCTTGCCGCCTTCGCTGCCGGGACCGAGGCCTCGGCGTTCATCTCGACCGAAGGCGAACGCACCAGCGCCGGCATACAGGCCGAGCTTGCCTCGGTGATGCGCAGCTTCGCCTACCTCGACGACACCGCGGACGGCTTGTCCATCCGCGACTGGGTCTCCGACGAGGAGGGCGACAGCTGGCTGTTCATCACCGTCAAGGCCGACCAGCTTCCCTCGTTGCGCCCGCTAATCACGGTGTGGCTCGACATCGCCATAAGCGCGATCATGAGCCTCACGCCCGACCGCAACCGGCGCCTGTACTGCGTGATCGATGAACTGCCGACCCTGCAGAAGCTGCCGTCGCTGTCGGACTTCCTGGCCCGCGCGCGCAAGTACGGCGGCTGCGGCATTCTCGGCTTCCAGTCGTACCCCCAGCTCGAGGCGACTTACGGCCTACAGGATGCCGCCGCGATTACCGGGTACTGCTCGACGTGGGTGGCATTGCGGGCCAACGACACCCCGACTGCCAGGCACGTTTCCGAAAATCTGGGCCAGGTCGAGCAAGTCGAAGCCAACGAGGGCATGTCCTACGGGGTGAACGACATGCGCGACGGCGTGAACCTCTCACGCATGCAGGTCACGAGGCCCCTCGTCATGCCGACGGAAGTGACCAACCTGCCCAATCTCTCCGGTTATCTGCGCTTCGGGCGGAGCCTGCCGGTCGTACGGTTCGAGGACAGCTACAACACCGTGGCTTCGATCGCGGAGGCATTCGAGGAACGCGATACACCTCCAGTCCGCCTTGCGGTGGCGACACGCATGCTGTCGGCACCCCCGGATCACAAGGATCCGGTGCCGCTGGACGGCTCCGGCTGTGGCGGGTGGGTTGAGCCTAGCGCGGCCGCGCCGCTGTCACAGGAACCAGTTGAGGCCCCACGCGAGGAAGAACGCGGCGAACCCGCACCATCGATGCCTGGCGACCCATCGACCGAGGAGTTCTCCTCGCATCCAGCTGCGGTCGATGCCGAGAGCACAGTCGGCGATGGTGCGCGGCAGGGCGGGGATGGAGCCGCCGCTTCTTCGTCGATAGAGCTTCTGGGGCGGCCGGCTGGTTTCCGTCTGCACCAGCATGGCCGCCACGGCGGGGCGCGAAATGCCGCGAGGCCCGCATGATCCACCCGCGCCGCCTCAAGGGCTCGGCGAGCAATATCGCCCGCTACTACGCCATCGGCGACTATTATTCGAAGGGGGCGGGCGAACATTCCGAGTGGGGAGGCGCGATCGCCGCTGACCTTCACCTGGAAGGCAAGGTCGACCCGGGGGTCTTGCGCGACTTGCTCGCGGGCCGTGTTGCCGGCCAGCAGCTCGGACGGCTTCTGGCAGACGGATCGCGTCAGCACCACCCCGGCTGGGACTTCGCCGTGAACGCCCCGAAATCGGTGTCGATCATGGCTCTGGTTGCCGGCGACGGGGGGATAATAGAGGCCCATGAGCAAGCGGTGACGCGCGCCCTTGTCTATCTCGAGGAACACGCCGCGCTACGCCGCCGGATCGATGGCGAGGTCACCGAGAAGACGACCGGCCGGCTGCTCTTCGCGCGCTTCTCCGAGCACGCGAGCCGGGAGCTCGACCCGCATCTTCATACGCACGTGGTCGTGCTCAACGTGACCAGCGAGCGCAGCGGCGACAGGTTCGCCAGCCTCGAGACCAGGGCGATGTACGCCGAACAGATGGTGGCAGGTCAGGTGTACCGCAATGAGCTTGCGCACCTCCTTCGCGAGCGGGGATATGAAGTCGACTTCGATCCGCGCAAGGGCCTGTTCGAAATCCGCGGGGTTCCCAAGGACCTGATCGCGGACATGTCGCGCCGCTCCGCGCAGATCGATGCCCATGCCCGGGAGCATGGCCTTGAAGGGCAAGCAGCGCGGCGCAAGTCTTTCTACGAGACGCGCGGCGCCAAGGAGAAAGTCTCGCTTGAGGCCCTGCATGAGCGCTGGCGCGGCCGTCTTGGTCCACATGCCGAGCAGGTTCACCATACCAGGGCGGAGGCCGACAAGATTTCACCCCGCGAGGTTGCGGTCGAGCCCATGCTGGCGGCACGGGCAATGCTGTTCGGGCTGCGCCAGTCGGAAGGTAGCGAAGCGGTCAACAACCTGGGACGCCTTCTGAAAACAGCGCTCTCGTCGCACGTGGGGGAAGTGCGGCTGGACGACGTTCATCCACTGGCGCGGGAGCATGAGTGCAGGCACAAGGTTCTCGCGGTGCGTCACCCGACTGGCGACGAAGTTCATACCCGCGGGCGGACATCTCGCGCCACGGTGCGGCTTGAACTCGCGCTGGCGGACCATCTCGTCCTGGCGCTCGGCGACGCGAAACCCATCGCCGCGAGAGAGGCGCTCGGCGTTGCCGGGGCCAGGCATGGACTGACGCCGGAGCAGCGCCTTGCGCTAGACCATCTTGGTCTGTCTACGGACAGGGTCACCGGGCTACACGGTGTCGCCGGTTCGGGAAAATCCACCCTGGTCGCGGCGCTGCGCGAGGCTGCCGGTGCTCGCACTACCCTTGTTGCGCTGGCTCCGACATCGTCCGCTGCAGCGGAACTCGGAAATCGGGCTGGTATAGAATCGCGCACGGTGGCGAGCCTTCTGGCGACCGGAGGCAGGTCGCTCGGCGAGGATCATGCCCTTATCGTGGACGAAGCCGGACAGCTCGGGAACCGGCAGGCCGTTCGTCTTCTTGAGATTAGCCGCGCAACCGGCGCGCGACTGATGTTCCTTGGCGACACCCACCAGACCGGACCGATCGAACAGGGCAAGCCCTTCTGGCTCATGCTCCGGCTCGGACTATCCAGCGCGCATCTCAGATCGGCAGTGCGCCAGGAAAACGACAAAATTACCCGGGCGGTTACGCTTGCCCGCAGCCGCGATTACGCGGGCTCCCTCAACAATCTCGATGCCGTGAGGAGCGGCGGCACAAACGAGGAGCTTGCCAAGGCGATGGTAGGGGAATGGACGCGGCTGAGACCGGAGAACCGCGCTCGGACCAACATGCTCGTACTGGAGAACGCTACCCGTCTGATCGTCAATTCCAAGGTACGCGAGACGCTGAAGGTCGAGGGCGCTGTCGCTGCGGAAGAAACCCGGCTCGCGATACTTTCTCCGGCCGGCATGACCGCGCAAGAGAAGCACTTCGCACGCTTCTACACCCGCGGACAAGTCGTCGTATTCTCGCGCGACGACTTGGGTCTCGGCATCGCACGGGACGCCGAGTACCGCGTCCAGAGTGCCGGCCGGAACGGGCGGGGACGCCAAGTGGTCACTCTGGTGGACGAAAAGGGGCGCCGGATCGACTGGGACCCGCGCCTTGGCCGAGCGTCGCGGATCAACGTCTTCAAGGAAGATGTCCGTAATCTTGCCGGCGGAGACCGTATCCAGTGGCGCCTCGTGAACCACGAACTTGGTATCCGAAACGCGGAGCGCGGCACGGTCGAGCGGATCGATGGAACGATCGCGACGATCCGGTGGGATCGCGATGCGCGGGTGCAGGATCTCGATCTTTCCGTGCACAGGACCTGGGACCATGGCTATTGCGAGACGGTGTATTCTGCCCAGTCGAAGACCTACGACCGGGTCTTCGTGCTCGCGCCGGTCGCGTCCCCTCTCGTGACCGGACAGAACTTTTACACCGCGATCACGCGGGCGCGGTTCGGTGCGAAGCTGTGGACCGAGGACCGTGATCGTCTGGTCGATCGTCTGTTGCGCAGATCCGGCGAGAAGACCTCCGGGATCGAAGGGCTGGGCCGCATCGGCCGGGACAGCGCCGCGGCCCGGGCCGAGCGTCATCATGAACGTTTAGCCCGGATTCGCGAGAGCCAGATCGCGCAAAGGCGCGAGCGCGGCGCCGTCGTAAACCGAAGCGGCCCGGTGGCGGCCGGCTCACAGCGCAGCGACGTGCCGATCCGTCTCGCCGAAGACGCGCACTCGATTGTGCAGATCATCGACAGATGGCTGAGAGCCGCCGCCGATCGCCATCGCGGCCCCGACGATAAAAATCTTAATGCCGGAGAATCCGAGCGCCAGTCAGCTGGCGGCAAGCCGGACCGGTCGCTTGCCGCACCGCGTTCCGGAGGAGACAGCCATGAACGCTGATCGGATCGTGGTCGCAGCGCTGCTTATGGCAGCGATTGCCTTCGTGCGGACGTGCGACGTGCATGCGAGGCCCGTGCCACCTATCGAACACGAGGCCAGGATCGGGATATGTATCCGGGAAGCGGCAACCGGCAAGGTCTGGCTGGAAAGAACACTTTGGGGCCTGCGTGACCAGGAAGCAGGATGGCTCGGAGCGCGGATCGAAAATTCCAACGGCACCCAGGACCTTGGGCCGCTTCAGGTGAACAGCTCGTGGATACCGCGTCTTGCAAAGCTAACGAGACGGTCGCAGCACGAAGTCCGGACATGGCTGTCCAGCGATCCGTGCTTCAATGTCCAGGCGGCGCGCTGGATATTCCTGTCCGGACTTGCAGCGAGCGGGGACTACTGGAAGGCTGTCGGAATCTACCACAGTCCAACGCTCTGGCGGCAGCGGCGCTATGCCGGAAGCGTGGCGTTGCACCTGCGCCGCCGGTTTGGCGAGGCCGTCTTCGGACGGTAGTAGCAGGGAAACATATTGCCGAGCGCCCTGACTGGCGCTCGTCCGAGGCTCTGCGGTTTCGGGTCACCGGGGCATGCGTTCAGCGGCCGACAAGACGCGCTGCACCGCCGCCGTCGAGAACGGCTTGAAGCCAGGCCCCGAATGCACGGACTTTTGCAAGTTGCTGAGTTTCCCTGTGGGTCACGAGCCAGAAGGCGCGCTCGAGGCTGCATTCCGGAACGATGCGGGACAGTCCGGGCGCCACGTCGCCGATGAAACATGGCAAGATCCCTATTCCGGCACCGCCTGAAACCATCGCATACTGGGAGTTGATGCTGCTCGATCTCAGGGAGACCTTGAGCTGGGGATGGATCTCGTCCGCGTAGCGCAGCTCGGGCGCTGTGAGAAGATCCGGGATGTAGCCAACGAGGCGATGGGCCGTCAGTTCCCCGAGGTCGGCGGGCACACCATGCTCGGCAAGATATCTGTCGCTTGCATAGAGGCCAAGCCGGTACGGCGTGAGCTTGCGGGCGACAAGCGGTCCGGCCTGTGGACGCGAAAGATAGATCGCCATGTCTGCTTCACGCCTCGACAGGTTCAGATAGCTGCTGCTCGCGACGAGATCGACAATGATGTTAGGGTAGAGGTCCGCGAATGCCGACAGGCGCGGTGCCAGGAACCAAGATGCGAAGCCCTCGGACACGCTGATCCGCAAGGTGCCTGCGGGGCCGCCTCCGCTTGTTGCAAGGGACGCAATGCTTCCCGCCGCGAGGGCCATGGTTTCCACATGGGCGAGAAGTGCTTCGCCTGCCTCCGTAAGCACCTGACCCTCGCGCGTCTGTTCGAACAGGATCTGGCCCATACGGGCCTCGAGCCTTCGCAGGCGACGTCCGGCCGTGGTGGCATCGATACCCATGCTTCGCGCTGCACGTGCCATCTGACCCTCGCGGGCGATGGCGAGAAAGGTCTGATAGTCGTTCCAGTCTGATACCTGCATATATGCAGGTAGTGGTCGCACAAATGCAGTTTGCCTGCAACATCGCACGCTCGTTAGGGAGAGTTCAAACTATTGCTGTCGGCCGCTGCCACTATTGGCATTGGCGTGGCCAGCGCTGGGATGAAGGATATTGCCATGGCCACTGCCGAACTGATCGCCGAAACCCCCGTCGCCGCCGAAGTCGCCGAACTGGTCGCCCGTTCGCGCGCCGCGCAGGCGCAGATCGAGAACGCTACGCAGGAGCAGGTCGACACCTGGATCCGCGGCATGGTTTACGCCGTGTGCAAGCCCGGCATGGACGAGGAAATCGCCCGCGAGACCGTGGAAGAGACGCAGCTCGGCAACTACGAGGGCAAGTTCAAGAAGATTTCGGTCAAGACCCGCGCCACCCTCTACGACATCATCGACGACAAGTCGGTCGGCGTGATTGACGAGATCCCCGAGCGCAACATCGTCAAGCTGGCCAAGCCGGTCGGCGTGATCGGTGCGCTCTCGCCCTCGACCAACCCCGAGGCCACCCCGGTCATCAAGGCGATCAGCGCGGTCAAGGGCCGCAACTCGATCATCATCTGCCCGCACCCGCGCGCCAAGTTCATCAACGCCAAGATCTGCAACCTGATGCGCGATGCACTGGTCAAGATGGGCGCCCCCGCCGACCTCGTGATCCCGATCGAGCAGCCCTCGGTCGAAAAGACCAACGAAGTCATGAAGCAGTGCGACCGCATCCTCGCCACCGGCGGCACGCCGATGGTCAAGGCGGCCTATTCGTCGGGCACTCCGGCGCTGGGCGTGGGCGTGGGCAACGCGGTCATCACCGTCGACGACACCGCCGACCTCGATGACGCCGCCGCCAAGATCCTGCTGTCGAAGACGCTGGACTATGCCGCTTCGTGCTCGTCGGACAATGCGGTGATCCTGCTCGACGCGATCTACGACACCATGCTCGAAAAGCTGAAGGCCAAGGGCGGCTTCATCATCGAGGGTGAGAACAAGACCAAGCTGCAGAACGCGATCTGGGAAGACGGCGAGCACATCAACGCCAAGGTCGTCGCCCAGTCGGCCAAGTTCATCGCCGACTATGCCGGCTTCGCGATCCCTGAGGGCACTGCCTTCTTCATCGTGCCGGAAACCGGCTACGGCCCGGACTACAAGTTCTCCGGCGAGAAGATGACCGTCACCATGGCGCTCTACCGCGCCAAGGGCATCGACGAGGCGATCCGCCTGACCAACGCCATCCAGGGCTATCAGGGGCAGGGCCACTCCTGCGGCATTTATTCGCAGAGCGACGCCAACATCATGAAGCTGGCCGAAGGCACCAAGACCAGCCGCGTGATGGTCAACCAGCCGCAGTCGGCCTCCAACTCGGGCAACGTGTGGAACGGGATGCGCCAGACCTTCTCGCTGGGCTGCGGTTCGTGGGGCGGCAACGGCACCAACAACAACGTCACCTGGCGCGACCTCATCAACGAGACCTGGGTGTCGAAGCCGCTGGCGCAGCACAAGGTGATCCCATCGGACGAGCAGCTCTTCGGCAGGGACATCATCGCGCTGGTAGGTTAAACGAGAGGATCGGGCATACACTATGACCGCAAACATCATCCTGCTGGGCCCCCCGGGTGCGGGAAAGGGGACGCAGGCACAGCGTCTGGTCGAACGCTTTGCCATGCGTCAGTTGTCGACCGGCGACATGCTGCGCAAGGCGATCCGTGAGGGGACTCCTACCGGCATGGTTGCGCAATCGGTGATCGAGCGTGGAGAACTGGTGTCCGATTTGCTGGTTTCGGCACTGATCGGAGATGAACTCGACGCAATGGGGTCTGGCACGGGCGCGATCTTCGACGGCTACCCGCGGACCCAGGCCCAGACGGTCTCGCTGGATGAGCTGCTCGCGGCTCGTGGTCGCACTCTCGATCACGTCATCGAGTTGGGCGTGGACGAGGGCGTGCTCGTCGAACGTATCTCGGGGCGTTTCGCGTGTGCAGGTTGCGGCAGGGGCTATCACGACAGCTTCGCACGGCCGATACTGGAGGGATTTTGTGACGCCTGTTCGAGTGACGTGTTCGTTCGTCGACCGGATGACAACGAGACCGTCGTGCGCACGCGCTTGCTCGAGTACAGGACCAAGACGGCGCCAATCATCGAAATCTACCGTGCGCGCGGGTTGGTCCGCACGATCGACGGGATGCTGGGTGTAGGCGAAGTGGCGGCATCGCTTGATGCGATCCTCATCGACGACCGCACGGCGCGGCGATCTGATTGATCGAGGAAGACCCGCAGTCACGCGCACAAGACGGCACCGCCGCGAACACACTGGAATTGGCATGAAGATCGCATTCATCGGCCTGGGCAACATGGGCGCTGGTATGGCAGCCAACCTTGCCAAGGCCGGACACGACGTTCGGGCGTTCGACCTTTCGGCGGATGCGCGGGCCAAGGCGGAGGCTAACGGCTGCAGCACATTTTCCGCGATTGGCGATGCCGTCACGGCGGCAGATGCAGTCGTTACGATGTTGCCGAACGGCGCAATCGTGAAGGCGGTCTACACCTCGGATGTGATCGGTAGCGCGCCCGCTGGAGCCCTTTTTCTCGACTGCTCGACAATCGACCTGGCTACGACGCGCGAGGTTGCCGCACTGGCGAGCGGGGCGGGGTATGAAATGGTCGATTCACCGGTTTCCGGGGGCGTGGCGGCGGCCAATGGCGGGACGTTGACGTTCATGGTCGGTGGCTCGCTGGAGGCCTTCGATAGAGCCAGCGCTGTGCTGGGTCCGATGGCGAAGGCCATCATCCACGCCGGAGATATCGGCGCCGGGCAGATCGCTAAGATGTGCAACAACATGCTCCTCGGCATCCACATGATCGGGACGTGCGAGGCGCTCGCCCTCGCCGCCAAGGCAGGGCTCGATCCGCAGAAGTTCTTCGAGATCAGTTCCAAGTCGACCGGATACTGCTGGTCGCTCAATGACTACACCCCCGCGCCGGGCATCGGTGCGCCGAGCCCGGCCGACAACGGGTACGCGGGCGGCTTTTCCGCTGCGTTGATGCTGAAGGACTTGCGGCTCGCGATGGACGCGGCTCACGCTGTGCATGCGACTGTGCCGATGGGCGAGCAGGCTGAGGAAGTCTACGCGGCGCTGGTCGCTCAAGGCAATGCCAACAAGGACTTCGGGGTCGTGTTCGCAACGTTGTGATGGGAATGGCCGGTGCGGTGCTACGGCGCCGAAGGCGGTTATTCAGAATAGAACGATGTCGGGGCCGGACAGGCAATCGTTCGCCCGAGCGGTATCTGCCCCACTAAATGAACACTACTGTTGATTAACGGGTGGGGTGATTGCAATTCGCGGTGGTGGGCAGCGCACAACGAGCGCGGCGCCCCTCCATCAAGAGAGTGATCTGCGGATGCCCTGCCTCAAGACCGACGTGCCCGCGCCGGACGAACTCGATATCCCGGCGCTTAAGGCGAAGTACCTCGCCGAGCGCGACAAGCGCCTGCGCCGCGAGGGCGGCGAGCAGTACGTGCGCCCGACCGGGGACTTCTCGGACAACTATGCCCATGATCCCTTCACTCCGGTCGCCGAGCGCGCGCCGCTGGTCGAGGACATCGACGTGGCGATCCTGGGCGCCGGGTTCTCCGGCATCCTTGCGGGCTATCACTTGCGCAAGCAGGGCGTGACCAACGTGCGCAACATCGACCATGCGGGCGGTTTCGGCGGCGTATGGTACTGGAACCGCTACCCCGGCGTGCAGTGCGACAACGACGCCTACTGCTACCTGCCGTTGCTCGAAGAGACGGGCTACATGCCGTCGAAGAAGTTCTCCGACGGCTGGGAAATCCAGGCCTATTGCCAGAAGATGGCCGAGGATTTCGAGCTGGCCGACAAGGCGCTGTTCCACACGCTGGTGGAAGGGATCGTCTGGGACGAATCCATCAAGCGCTGGCACGTCAGGACCAATCGCGGCGACGACATCCGCGCGCGCTTCGTGGTCATGGCGGGCGGCGTGATGAACATGCCCAAGCTGCCCGGCATCCCCGGCATCCACGACTTCAAGGGCAAGATGTTCCACACCAGCCGCTGGGAGCACGACTACAGCGGCGGATCGTGGACCGCACCCGAGCTGGAAAAGCTGCGTGACAAGCGCGTCGCCATCGTCGGCACCGGCGCCACCTCGGTCCAGGCGGTGCCGTACTTGGGCAAGTATGCAAAGCAACTCTACGTGCTCCAGCGCACGCCTTCCAACATCGACGAGCGGCCCAATCCGCCGACCGATCCTGACTGGGCAGCCTCGCTCCAGCCCGGCTGGCAGCGGGAGCGCATGGCGAACTTCCATCGGGGCGCGCAAGCGTTCTTCCTGCCCGGCGAGCCGGACCAGATCTGCGACATCTGGACCGAGATCAGCCGCAACCTGAACCTCGAACTGGAAGCGGACGGCTTCCCCCAGTTGGATATCGGTCAGATCATGGCCCGGCGCGACGTGGTGGACTATCAGGTCATGGAACGCCTGCGCCGCCGCGTCGATGCGATCGTCGAGGACCCGAAAACGGCGGAAAGCCTGAAGCCGTGGTTCCGCTTCATGTGCAAGCGGCCGCTGTCCAACAACGACTACTACCCCACCTTCAACCAGCCCAACGTCAAGCTGATCGACGTCTCCGCCACGCAGGGCGTGGAGCGCATGACCGAGAAGGGCTTCGTCGCCGACGGCGTGGAGTACGAAGTCGATCTGATGATCTTCGCCTCGGGCTTCGAGGTGACGTCGGACCTGAAGCGCCGCTGGGGCATCGCCACCGTCGAGGGCGAGAACGGGTTGTCGATCTACGACCACTGGGAGAACGGCCCGGCCACCCTCCACGGCGTCACCACCGACAAGTTCCCCGGCATGTTCTACATGGGCTACATCCAGGGCGCGACCAACTCCAGCACCACCGAGCAGTTCGGGCGTCAGGCGGAACACCTCGCCTTCATGATCGGGGAAACCTTGCGGCGCGGTGCCGACAAGTTCTGCGCCACCGCCGAGGGCGTCGCCGGCTACGTCGCGCACTGCCGCGCCAACGAGGTCGACATGTCCGAGTTCCAGCAAGGGTGTACGCCCAGCTACTTCAACAACGAGGGCGACAAGGAACTGAAGTGGGCCTTGTTCAAGGGTTATCTGCCCGGCTGGGATGCCTGGCGCGACATGCTGGCGGACTGGCGCCTGTCGCCCGACCTGCCGGGCGTGGCGTTCGAGGCGCGTGAGCCGGTGAACTGAGTTTCAAAGCCCGGAGGAGGGCGGGGCGGCAGGTTGATACCTGCCGCCCCGAAGCCCTGTCGGGCTTTGCGTGAACTAGGATCAGCGCACAGAAATCAACCCGCCATCTACCGGAAACATCTGGCCCGTGATGTAGCGCGTCGCGTCGCTGGCCAGGAAAACCATTACCGGTGCGAGATCGCGTGCCGGGTCACCGAACTTGCCGCCCAGAGGGATCGAAGACCGCACTTCCTCGTCGTGTTTCGCCAGGTCGTCTGGCGACATGGCTTCGCGGAACTTCTCATACATCGGTGTCACGACATACGGGAGCACCGCGTTGACGCGTACCCCTGAGGGACCCCATTCCTGGGCGACCGATCGCGTCCACGTATGCACCGCCCCCTTGGTGGCGCCGTAGACGGCATTGTCCAATTCGCTCGTGAGCCCGGACCTTGATCCGAAGTTGATGATGTTTCCGCCGGATGCCTTCATGATCGAGAAGGCCGAGCCGTTGGTGTTCATCGTTCCGAGCACGTTGATGTCGAAGAGGCGGCGGTAGGATGTCTCATCAACGTTCGCGACATCGACGAACGACTGGACGCCTGCCACGTTGACCATCACGTCAAGGCCACCCATGTCCGCCGAGGCCTCGGCGAACCGGGCATCGACCTCGCTGCGATCCGTCACGTTGAGCTTGTAGAACGTCGCGGTTCCCGGACCGGCGGCGGACGCCTCGGCCGTTCGCGCGCGTCCCTGCTCCTCCTGCAGGTCCATGCATGAGACTGTCGCCCCGGCCTCAACATAAGCGCGCACGATGGCGGCTCCGATTCCTTGGGCGCCGCCGGTCACGATTATCCGCTTGCCATCCAGTTGCACTGTGTACTCCTTGAGTCATGCGCGCGAATTTCCGTCGCGCTGGGGGGGAAATTATTGATCGTTCTTGTCTGCTTGCCACCGCGGACAGGTCGGTTCGTAATTGAAGGGGTGATCACCGAGGATCTCTAGCAACTCGACGACGTTTCCGTCCGGGTCGCGGCCGTACGTCGCGCGAAACGGTCGGTCTCCAGCGCGCTTGGGCGGTGTATGGAAGCGCATCCCTGCCGCTGAAAGACGTTCGAACTCCGCATCGATGTCGCGGACCGCGAAGCAGATGTGCGTGAAACCGGGATCGGACACCGGCCGGTCCGGATCGCCTGCCGAAGGCGCCGGGGAAGTGAATTCGAACAGCTCGATGCACTGGTTTCCGGCATCAAGAAGCATGAAGCGCGCAGCGGACCCGCGGAGGCCGACGATCGCATCAAGATCCTCAGCGTTCGACCAGCCATCCGCCACCAGTAGCTTGCAGCCGAACTGGGTGATGTAAAAGTCGGCCAGCCTTTCAATGTCGCCCGTCGCGATCGCGGTGTGGTGCAGACCCAGTATCATCGGTGGCCCTCCGTAACCGGGATGGTTGATTGCAATGTGCGTCTTTCGAGCATTTCGTAGACTGCATCGCGCGTGTCGCCGCGTTGCCCCCAGGTGAAGTTGTCGAGTGGGATCGCAGGGTCCGAAACGGGCCATGTCTCGACCTTGGTCCATTCGAGCACGACCGTGCGTTCGTCGATTTTCCAGTCATTGTCGCGTTTGGACAGGCGATCGATGTAGCGGGCACCCATGACGTCAGCGACCGTCTCGCCCGAGCCACGTCGGATCAGCGTCACGTGGACGTGGGCCTCGGAGATCGCGATGCCCGGCTCCGGCAGGTCGATCAGCACGTTCGCGATCGTGTGCATGGTCGCCGAATTGGCCCGCCACAGGCGGTCGACCACAAAGTCCGCGAACTCGTGTCCGGGACCTTTCCAGTATCCGTGGTCGTCGTAGCTATCGGGATGATACACCGACCTGACGAGGGCGGCATCGCAGCGATCAACCCCGCGGCAGTAGGTAGACAGGACCTCGTGGATACGCTGCTTGTCGATGAAGGCTTCGAGATCGGTATTCATGCGACTGCTCCCGCGTTTGCTTCGGGCGCGATGTCGATCACAAGCTTGCCACTGATCCGGCGCGACAAGAGATCGTTCAGGGCCGTGGGCACGGCTTCGAGCGGGTACCGCGCAGCGATGCGCGGACTTATCCGGCCTTGGGCGATCCACTCGGCCAGCGTCCTGAAATTGTCGGAATTCGCGGCAGGATCGCGCGCGAGAAAGCCCCCCCAGTAGACCCCGACGAGCTGGTAGCCCTTGAGCAGGACGAGGTTCACCGGCAGCTTGGGTATCTCGCCGGTGGTGAAACCGACGACGAGCAGCCGTCCATCCCAGTTCATCGCCCGGGACATCGCCTGGAAGGGCTCGCCCCCCAGCATGTCGATGCACACATCGGCGCCGCGCCCCCCGGTCAGCTCGAGCACCCGTTTGCGCACATCCTCCTCGGCATATCCGATTACATGGTCGGCGCCCATTTCGGCGGCCGTTGCGGATCGCGCGCGGGTGCGTGACACGGCAATGACCGTCGCCCCCATCGCCTTGCCCAGTTCGACCGCAGCGAGACCCACGCCGCCCGAGGCGCCGAGCACCACGAGCGTTTCACCGGGCGAGACTGTGCCTCGCTGGACAAGAGCGTGAAACGCGGTGCCGTAGGCCGTGAAGAGTGCGATTGCGGTCGCATAGTCCATGGTCTCTGGGATAGGCACCACTTCCGCTGCCCTGGCGGTAGCCTCCTGAGCGAAGGCGCCGTGACCGCTGCTCGTGAGCGCCATCACCCTTTGCCCAGGGTGCACAGCCGAAACGCCCGAACCCACCTCGATCACTTCGCCCGCGACCTCGAATCCGGGCACGAAGGGGAGGGGTGGCTTTAGCTGATAGGCACCCTTGATGATGAGACTGTCCGGGAAATTGATCCCGGCGGTAGCTGACCTGATCCGGACTTCGTCGGCAGCAAGGTCAGGCCTCGCGACGTTACCCACTTTCAGATTATCGGGAGGACCATAGGCATCGCAGACGATGGCCTGCATGGTTGCTGCGTTGCTGGTTGTCACCATTGCAGTTCGACCTCCTCGACCTGCGCGACAACGCCGGACTGGTAGCGCGGCCGGGAACCGTCACGGGGCCGAAACTCCGGAATTCGCTTGAACCATTCCTCCAGCATGATGGTGGTCTCGAGCCTGGCGAGGTGAAGTCCTGCACAGCGGTGAGGTCCTTCGCCGAAAGTCGAATGGGCAATACCTCGCCGCGCGAAGTCGAGCTTCCAGGGCTCGGGGTTCCGGCGCGCATCAAGGCCGGAAAGGGCGGTAGGAAGCAGGACCATTTCCCCTTGCTTGAGAGTAACGCCGCCGCATTCGATATCGGCAGCCACCATCCTGGCGGCGGCAACGAGTGGAAACCGGCGGAACATTTCTTCAACGGCCAGGCGCGCTGCAGCGGGGTCGGCTGCGAGTTGCCGGCGCGGTTCGGGATGCCGCGCCAGATGGTCCATCACCATGTTGAGAAAGTTCGTCACAGAATCGAGGCCGGCCAGAAGCAGCAGCGAGATCATGCCCAGCAGCTTGTCCCGATCGATGGGTGCTCCATCGATCCTGGCGTCGATGGCGAGGCTGATGAGGTCGTCGCCGCCTTTGCCGCCGCGGGCATCGATGATGGGTGAGACGTACTCGAAAAAGCCTCGGTTGGCGGCATCGAGATGCTCGGCCATTTCTTCCGGGGTATTGCCATCGGGGCGGGTCATGGCGCTGGCCAGCGCACGCAGCTTGGGTGCGTCCGTCATCGGCAGGTCGGCCATCATCATGAACACGCGGATCGGGAACTGCGCCGAGAACTCTTCGACGAAGTCGCAGCTACCCCGCGGTGCGAAAGCATCCATGAGTTCGACCGCGATGGCGCGGATCGCGGGTTCTCGCTCCCGGATCGCCTTGAGGTTGAGGCCTTGGTTGACCACCTCGCGGTAGGGGCGGTGCTCGGGTGGATCCATCTTCGAGGGCACCATCGCATACTTCTCGCCGGCGGCCTTTGGAATGAACAGCACCTGGCTGGAGTAGCGCTCCGGGTCCTTGTAGATTGCACTGATCAGCGAACCGGTGGTGGCAATCCAGTGGCCGCCATTGCGCGGCGTCCAGATGAGATCGGGAATGCCTGCTTCGTGAAGCCGGGTCCAGGCTTCCAGATATCCCTCGTCGATCCCTTCCGGCCGGTACATATCGATATCGAACACCCGCTCGCTTGGCACATGCGGCGGCACGCGAAGCGGTGCCTGCTCCTGGCTTTCTTGCATCTCGCCATCCTCTCGATGTTTTTGTTTTTTCGAACGACGGGAGGCGCGGCACGTGCAGCGCAAAACCGTCAAAAAAGAGCGGCCGCGCGCCATTTTGGCGCAGCGGCCGCCGCCCGTCACGCCGGGAGTGAGGCGCCGACTTTGGGCATAACTTCCTGCGCGAAGCGCTGAAGGGATTCATTGGCCGGAGCCATGTCGTCGATGTTGTCGTGGGAGTTGATACACAGCATGCCCCAGGATCCGACCTTGTCGACCAGATGTTCGATCTTCGCCGTCACCGTCTCAGGGGAGCCGCAAAGCCACACGTGTTCTGCGAGGAATTCCATGTCGACTTCGTCGGCGCTGATATCGACGCCGGAATCCTTGATGATCCCGTCGAGCAGTTTGAACTTCTTGTAGATGGGGAGCAGGTAGTGCTCCCAGCTGTAGCCAAGGCCACCGGCGATCGCTCTGCGTTTTGCCTCTGCGTCGGTGTCAGCCACGAACACCTCGCGGCAGACGCGCAATCGTTCGCGCTCAGGTGTAAAGCCGTTCTCGCGCATGGCCGTGGACCAGGTTTCCCAGTGGGATATCATTTGATCGACGCCGCCGAAGAACGAGATCGGGCTGTAGTTGCGCGCGCCGGCAAACTTCATTGAATTGGAGTTCGCGGAGAGGGCCGTCACCGCGATCTCGAATGGGTCACCCTTCCACAGGCCGTTCTTCGCGATCGTGACATCATACCCAGGCATATCGTCGGGGCCCGGGAAGCCACCGCGAAAATATTCGCCTACGAAGCGGAAAGGTTCCTCTTTCCAGACCTTCTCCATGATCGAAAGCGCCTCGAGTTGGCGCGCAGGCAGTTCGGAAAGGTCGTCGAACCCATGAAGGATGGCATCCGTATGATGACCACCAGGGCCGACGCCGAGATAATATCGACCTTCCAGTACCTGGCTAAGCCAGCCTACCCGGATCGCGAGCGTGGCAGGGTCGTGATAGGGAAGGAGGTGCGCCATGGGTGCGAACCGCAGCTTTTCGGTCACCATTGCTGCCGAAGCGATAATAGCTTCGGGCATCGGAATGTTCTCGAGCGCTAGGGTGTAGTGCTCGCCGACGAGAAAGTCCGAGAATCCCGCCTTGTCGCAGACCTGCGCCAGTTCGATGGACCAGTCGAAGATCTGCTTCGGCGTCCGTTGGGGTTGATTGTAGGGGGTGTGGAACAATCCGCATTTCATCGCAGCATCTCTCCTTGGCCGCGCGACGCGCGCCGCCAAGGGCCGCTATCGCTGAATTCCAGCATGCGGCTTGAAGTGCCGCACTGCTATGAAGTGGACACATCTGACCGCTTAATTTGCGATTCGTCAACGGGAATGTTGATAAGGTCGCTTTCTTTGTCGCTGTCCAAGCGAGGCGCAATGCCCTCAAGCAGGATCTTCAGCGCACGGTCGAATTCCCGGCTTTCATCCGAGCGGTCCCACTCGGCGGCACCGGCCGCCAGCATGAGGGTAAGACGATGGATTTCGCTGAGCTCGAAATCGGGCCGCAGCAGGCCAGCGCGTTGGGCCCGTGCAACCGGGACCGCACACACACCTTCCATCTTCGCTCGCAGGATGGCGATGGCGTGGCGACCGGTTTCGCCGTGCTGCGCGGCGATCGCAGCGGCCAATGCGCCGTGATCGGTGCGCCCTTCACACATTGTGCGCAGCATCGCCAGAAACGCGTCAGGCCGATCGTTCATGTTGTGGGCTGCTGCCGCGACGTCCTCGATATGCCGGTCCAGCACCGCGAGTGCGAGCTGGCATCGGTCCGCGAAGTTCCGATAGAGGGTCGCACGTCCGACGCCAGCCTCGACGGCTATCGCATCAAGCGCGACGGCATATCCGTTTCTGGCGAAAACACGCGCTGCCGCGGTGACAATCCGTTCGCGCCGTTCTTTCGCATCCTTGCGCACACGCCCCTCCAATTGCCGAAATCCGGACATTATTGTCCGGTTAATTATTCGGCTTTAGCGGGTGTTCATGGCTCGATCAATCTGGAACGGTCAACGCCGATGCCAGCCCTGCGATGGCAGTTGCGACTTCCATGTCGGCGGAGAAGAACGCGGAATGGTCGCCGGAAACGTTGAGCATCGACCCCAGTCGCTGTCCGCAGGCTCGCTGGTAAGCCGGAGCCACTGCCTGATCGCCGTCGCACACGATATAGGTCGCTGGGCGGTCGAGCCATGCCGGACGTTGAACGGTTTCGGCGAAGATGGCGGCCGGGGCAGGACGGTGCCGGGCACTGGCAAACGCCACGTCTGTCGGTAAGCAGAGGTGGTAGAGGGCAGCGACGGATTTCTCGCTGTCGAGTGAAATCCACTTGCCGTCATCCGAAGAAACCATCGCTTCGGCGCAGGTCGCGCTCACGCATATTCCCGATACATCCGCCGCAGTCTGACCCGGCTCCGGAAGGAGCGCGCCGAGATAGCACAAGTGGGCTGCATCATGACCGGCCTGCGAGATGACCATGCCGCCATAGCTGTGGCCGACCAGCAGGATGGTACGTCCTTGGGAGTTCAACGAAGCGACCAGTTCGCGCACCAAAGCGGCGTCGGTTTCCAGCGAAGCAAACGGGAGCTGGGGGGCATGAACCGTAAAGCGGGACGATAGAATTTCCCGCACGCGGGTCCATGCCCATGGCCCTATGAACAGGCCGTGGACCAGGACGATCTCAACGTTGCCATCGATTTGCGACTGCGACATCGAATTCTCCTGATTGCCTCGCCGGCCACGTTCAGCTCAACGGCGGGGATAGTCCGACGCAGCGCCGCTGGCGCCGGGCCAACGCACGGGGGTGTCGGACTCGAACGCTTCGCCGACCTGCTGCCACGGGGCGATATGGATCGTTCGCATGTCGCGGCTATGGATGCGCCATTCGTCGCCAACCCGGCGGTACTCATCGACATAGCGAACCGCGCCATACACCGCCGTTCCGCCCAGAACGAGTTCCAGGTGGGCCCCGACGAGCCCCCTCGCCTTGTCGGGGCCCTCGAACGCCAGCTGTGCGTAGTGCGGCGTATGGATCGTCAATCCCATCTGTTCGCGAGACGCCTTGATGAAATCGACGATCGCACCGCGACCTTCGCCTGCGAGGACGCCCGATGAACTGAAGGTAGCAGTGTCGGTGAAGCTGTTCCCGACGCCCTCGAGGTCGTCGCCGTCGGCCGCCAGAAAATATCCGACCACGAGATCGTTCAGTTCCGCCCGATCTTCGAGCCGCTTGATACGTGCTTCCAAGTCCATCTCCATTTCCTCGCGCGCTATCGTTCGTTCACTGGCCTTCGATCGCATCGAGCAGGGGGGCGAAGCTGCCGTATCCGCCGCGGAAGAACAGCAGGGGCTGTTCGGGCCGGACGACATCCAGTTCCTGCACGAGCCCCAGTACGATGTAGTGATCGCCGGCTTCGTGCACCTTGTCCAACGTACAGTCGATCCAGGCGACGACGCCGTCGAGGACCGGTGAACCGTTGGCGGATACCTGGTGACTCAGCCCGGCGAACTTGTCCTCTCCCTTCGCGGAGAAACGGCGACACAGGTCTTTCTGGTCGCTCGCCAGGATGTTGACGCAGAATTTCCCGGCGCTTTCGATCTGTGGCCAGCTGCTGGACGAGATGTCGGGGAAAAATCCCACCAGCGGCGGAGAGAGCGAGACCGAGGTGAACGAACCGACGACCATTCCGGCGCGCGAGCCGTCGGGCAGCGTTGCCGTGACGACGCAGACGCCTGTCGGATAGTGCCCCAGAACGCGGCGATAGACCGCGCCATCGATCACCGGATCGAGCTTCATGGTCACCGCCCGGTCCAAACCGGCTTGCGGCGTTCGCCGGCGGCGCGCTCACCTTCCTTCTTGTCCTCGGTGGCCGCGTACTCCTCGATCGGCTCGAAGCGGGTCATCAGCGCGACCTCCAGCGGGTGGCCGAGACGTCCGAGTGCAGCGGCCTTGGCTGCCTGCACCGCGAGCGGCGAAGCGGCATTGAGCTTGGCCGCCCAGGCTGCTGCCGCGTCGGCAAGCTGGTCGTAAGGGACGACTTCATTGACCAGGCCGTAATGACGCGCCTCGGCGGCCTTGATGCGCTCGCCGGTGAGGATGAGCTGCATGGCGATGTGGTATGGAAGCTGCCGGATCGCCCGGTGGACGACACCGCATTCGCCGATGATGCCGACTTTGGTCTCCGGCAGACCGAACTGGGCGGTGTCGGCGGCGACGATGATGTCCGCGCACATCGCCAGCTCGAACCCGCCCCCGACGCAGAAGCCCTGAACGGCAGCCACCATAGGCTTCTTGCAGGTGACGAGGGGGCCGCCGATGCCGGTCAGCCCGCCGCCGAGCGCCATGCGGGACTTGCGCTCGGCTCCACCGGATACGTCAGCGCCGATGCAGAAGCCCTTTTCGCCTTCAGCCGAAAGGATGACCGCCCAGATGTCGGGATTGGCGTTGATCTCGGTCCATGCCGCAAGAAGAAGATCGTCCATCTCCTGCGTGATCGCATTGAGGCCCTGAGGGCGGTTGAGGCGGACTTGGGCGACATGGCCCTCTACGGTGAATTCTACGTCGGCCACGGGCCTACTCCTTGAAGCTGTTAATGAGTGCGGTGGATGACGGGCCGCGATAGGCATCGAGGACCGGCTTGAGGCCCTCGCTCGCCATCCGCTCGCGGATCGCCAGAACCGACGGTGCGAGGTGAAGCAGCGAGTCCATCTCGGCTATTCCCGAGGTGGCGACCCGGAAACCTGCGGCCTCCGCAGCGCGATTGATCGAGAGTTTCTTGACCTGAAGTACGTCTGCCGGAACGAGGGCGATACGTGCGGCCATTGCTTCAGTCGCGGCAATCAGTCGCTCGGCCGGCACGCAGTGGTTGGCCCAGCCCCATTCGACGGCGGTCGGGCCGTCGATGCTGTTGCCCGGGAGGAAAGCGAATTCCTTGGCGCGCTTGGCGCCGACCTGTGCCACCCAGGTCGGTGCAATGAACCCCCCGCCGATCGGCACTCCCGGTTCGCTGATCCGGATGTCATCGGCGACGATGGTCAGATCGGCGAAGATGCACATCTGCGCGGCGACACCGGCGCAGTATCCGTGGACGGCAGCTATGACCGGTTTGGGATGATCCCAGATCGCAAGCCAGCGCGCGACGTTCGCGTTGAGGCGCTTGGCGTCGGCGACGGGATCCATGGCCGCAGCTCCGCCATATTGACCCAGGTCCATTCCGGCGCAGAAACCCTTGCCGTTGGCGCGGATGCCGATAACGGGGCCGCCGCTCTCCTTGAGCTCTTCCAGCGCCGCTGAGAAACTGTTCAGCATGCTACCCGACAAAGCGTTCGCCTGTGCGGGCCGGTTGAGCACTATCCAGCTGATCGGGCCGGAGTGCTCGATCAGGATTTCAGGGGCAGCGGCGTCCTGCGTCATTCTGCTCGGCCGATGGGGTTGCCGGCGCGCACGTGGTAGTCGGTTGTAAGGGTGGTGCGCAGTTCGCGGCGCTTGAACTTCCACTGACCATCCACCTTCACGACGGTATCGAAGTACTGGCCGTAAAGAATCCCGTCGGGACGCTCCTTGGTGTAGCGATGGATCGCAAGAACGACCGAACGAACGTTGGCCTCGGTCTCGCTGACGAAGTCGATGCAGATGTTCGAGTTGTGGTGCGAAGTGCCGCGGAAGAACGTGCCGATGCCTTCAAGTGTCTTCTTGTAGGCCTCCATCCCGGTTGCCCCGAAGTTCGGAGCATAGCTGACTTCGCAGTCCTCGACGAACAGGGCGGCCAGTTCGTCCGGATGGTTCATGTCGAGGTGGTAGGAGTAATCGAACATCATGCGTTCGATGGCGCGCATTTCACTCAGGTTTGCTTCGGTCATATCTTTGTTTCCAGTCAACATGTGCGTTGACCGTGCCGTCGCTATGCCGACCTGTCAACGCGTAAGAGGGGAAAAGATGGCGCCGGCCGGAAGGCCGGCGCCAGTCGGGAGAGTTCTATCAGCGGAACTTGTAGCTGAAGGTCGCTCCGTACGTGGCCGGACGGGCGGGCCAGCGGGTAACGGTGTCGAAGAAGAATGCGACGTTGTCCCAGTAGTACTGGTTGGTGACATTCTTGCCCCAGACCTGGAGCGACCAGGCATCGTTCGGATCGCGAATGCCCGCACGAAGATCGAGCAGGGTGTAGTCCCTGATCTTGTAGAGGTCCGAAGCGCCAATGAAGGCCCTCGTATCGCTACGGAACGTCAGATCTGCGCCTGCGAAAGCCGAAAGCGAGTCGCTGACCGGGAACTCGTAGCTCAGGCCCGTCGCGATCTGGTATTTCGGCGTGTAGGGCAGCTTAGCCCCGTCGAAGTTCTGGCCGACAGCACCGGTTTCCGGATTGATGCCGGTGTAACGCTTCACCGTCGCGTCGATGTAGGTGAAGTTGGTGTAGGCACTGAACCCTTCAGCCGGATTAGCCGTCAGTTCGACTTCGAAGCCCTTCACGGTCGACTTGGGCACGTTGACGAGGGCGTCGAGAAGGCCGAAGTTCGGATCTGCGATCTTCGAGCGGATCTGACGATCCTGATAGTCATAATAGAACGCAGCGATATTTGCCTGAAGCGTGCGATCGATCAGCGAAGCCTTCAGGCCTGCCTCGTAGGACATCAGCGATTCCTGCGTCACCGGCTGGCTCTGCTCCGTGGTGGAAGCTGCAACGGACGGGAAGCTGCCGGCCTTGTAGCCTTTCGCAACGTTGGCGTAGAGCAGCATGCCAGGGCGCGGCTTGTAATCGATGCCGGCGCGCCAAGAGACGTTGTCCTCGTTGAGCTTGCCGACGAACTCGCCGGGCAGATACGTCGGTGCTTCTCCGAGGAGGCCAGTCGTGTTGATGGTCAGGCAGCCCAGAGCCTGCTCTGGGGTAACGGTGATGGGATCGAGGCCGTTCTGGCTGCGGAGCAGGTTTGCGAAGAAGGTATAGAGCGGGGCGAACGGAAGATTGGCACCTTCGGCGGCGACACCGAAGAAGCAGCTGTTCGCCTTGCGCTTGGATTCGGTGTAGCGCACGCCGCCCTTGAAGGTGAAGTCACCGACGTCGTATTCGACGTTACCGAACGCCGCGTAGTTCTTCATGTTCTGGTTGGCGCGGAAGGCCGACCGGAAGATACCGCCGAGGAACGGTGCCGTGCCGGTATTGATCGTCGAGTCGCGGTAATCGAGTTCCGAAACGTCGCTCGCCTTGTCCGACGAGTAGTTCAGGCCAAGTATGAACCGGAACGGGCCGCTGCCGCCGTTCGCCAGGCGCAGTTCCTGCGAGAAGCTCTTGATACCGCCACCGAAGAACCGGAAATCGGCATTGTTCTGCACAGTGCCGTCGCCGTCGAAGGCCATCTTCTGCTTGTAGTCGCTATATGAGGACAGCGACGTCACCGTGAGATCGTCGGTGATGTCGTAGTCGACACGGCCGATACCCTGCCACAGGCGGTTGTCGAGGTAGGGGTTAATGTTCGAACTGAAGTCCGCCGCGCGAGCATTGTTGGGCGCGATCGGAGCGTCGCTGACCGGATTGCCCGGACCGGGATTGCGGACCGCGATCAGCTGGACTGCCGGCGGTTCGCCCTTTTCCATCCAGCCATTGGCGTTCAGTGCGACCCGAAGGCGGTCGGTGGGCTCCCAAAGAACCTGGAAGCGGCCCGCATAGTTGCGGGTCTTGCCGGTCTTTTCGCCGGTCGTGAAGCTGCGCTGCCAGCCGTCGCCATGGGTAATCTTGCCCGACAGACGCGCCGACAGGGTCTCTGTCACCGGCCCGCTGATGTAGGCTTCCCCATCGATGGTGTTGAATCGGCTGTAACCGACCGTGGCACCTGCTTCGAAGGACTTCGTCGGCTTTGCCGCGATATAGTTGATGGCGCCGCCAGTGGCGTTGTTGCCGAAAAGGGTGCCCTGCGGTCCCTTGAGAACCTCCACGCGTTCGAGATCGAAGCCGGTCAGCTTGGTCATGACGGGGAAGGGCAGGGGCGCTTCGTCGAGGTAGACGCTGACGTCGGGGTAGGAGCCGAGCGTGGTATCGTTGAAACCCACGCCGCGCAGCGTGTACACAGGTGTGTTCGAGGCGCTGGTGGAGAAGACGAGGCCCGGAACGACCTGTGCGATGTCCGACAGGGTGGTGATATTGCGCTCCTGAAGCGCTTGACCGCTAACGGCACTGACGGTCAGACCGACGTCATTGAGCTTCTGCTCGCGCTTCTGTGCGGTGACGACGATCTCGTTGGATGAAGGCGTGTAGTTTCGTCCTGAAGCGGCCGGAGCTGCGGTCGCATCGGTAGTGTCGGGCGTATCGGTTTCGGAAGTTTGGGCCATGACCGGGCCGGCGCATGCCAGCATCGAAGCGGTGCCGCCCAAAAGCACGGCACGCAGCGAGATATTCGTCAGTCGCATCTTCATCCCCTCAATCCAGGCATTAAGCCTTGTTCGTGTGAAGCGGCTTCCTTGTCCGCCTTCAACACTAATGTTGACGAGATCGCTTTGGCTCGTCAACGGTAAAGTTGACTGCGCTCGAAATTTTGTATGGAGCGTGGCAGAATAGCTTGGGAGCGGCGCATGGTGACTTTGGATAAGCTTCAGGAATTGGCGGTCGCTGCGACGACCGAACGAGGAGAAGGGCTGAGCGAATCGGACCTCGCCCTCATCTCGTTGGGGGTTTGCGCTTCGGTCACATCGCTTGATCGCGCAGCGATCGAAGTTGCTGTCGGTAGAGCCTTTGAGGCGGGGGCTACTCCGGCGCAGGTACAGGAAATCCTCTCGCTGGTTTCCGGGCTTGGCGTCCACACGCTCATGGCGGCGTCGGCGCCGGTCGTCGCTTGTGCGCGGGCGGCAGGTTTCGAATTCGACGAGACGCTATCTGACGAGCAGGTGCAGCTTTGGGAGAAGTATGTCGGGGATGACCCTTTCTGGGTCGGCTTCGAGCGCGAATTGCCTGGCTTTCTAAAGTCGATGCTGTTGCTTTCGACTGACCAGTTCAAGGCTTTCTTCAATTATTGCGCAGTGCCTTGGAAGAGCGGTCAGGTCCGTGCGAAGATAAAGGAACTGACCGCCATGGCCTGCGATGCGACGCCGGCGCATCGGTTTTTGCCCGGGTTCCGCTTGCATCTGGCGAATGCCGTCGCGCTCGGGGCGGGACGTCGCGCGCTCGATGAGGTAATGGCGATCGCGTCCCGAGCGCCGGTGCACAATGGAACCGAGTGAGTACAGCATCCGCGCTTGCGGAGACTTGATCCAAGTACGGCGCAACTGACAGTTTGGCCGAAGGCTGGCAGCTGCGTGGGAGCGTGCCGCTGCCGGCCTTCGGACTATGACCTCTACAAGCGGCGCAAGAGGACTGCCGACCGCAAAGGATCAGGCGTTTACTCCGCGCCACGCGAGCGTGCCGCCATCGATCACGTAAGCTGCGCCGTTGATGAAGCTGCTGTCTTCTGAGGCGAGAAAGCACGCCAACTTTGCAATTTCGTCGGGGCGTCCGAGGCGGGGAATGAGGTGGGCACCCGTCAGCACGGACATGATTGCGTCCTTGTCGGGAGCGGCCTCGTAGTACTTCTGCACCATCGGCGTGTCGATTGCGCCGGGGCAGTAGCAGTTGCAGCGAATGTTGTATTTGGCCAGATCCACCGCCGCGGCCTTGGTCAGCATCAAAACGCCGCCTTTGGTCGCGCAGTATGCGCCGGCCTGGGGATAGGAGACAAACGAGCCAGTAGACGCGACATTCACTATCGCTGCGCCGCGTGTTGATTTTTTCAGGTAAGGTGTCGCGTACTTGATCGTCAGCCAGATCGCCTTGAGGTTTATTTCGTAAACGACGTCCCAGACATCGTCCGGCAGGTCTTCGATAGAAGTGTGCGATGTAAGGTCGGTTTCGTGAACAGCAGCATTGTTGTGCAGCACGTCGATGCCGCCGTAAGTGTCGCTCGCGAAGTCCATCAGAGCCTTGATGGCTTCTGGATTGCGAAGATCGCATGTGAAGAATTTCGCATCATGTCCGGCGCTCGTGATCAGCGAGGTCGTGGCTTGGCCTGCCTCCTCGTTCACGTCGCTGACGATGACCCGTCCGCCTTGAGCAGCCATCTCCTGCGCGCAGGCCCGGCCCATTCCGCTTCCGGCGCCGGTGACGATGCAGACCTTACCGTCCAGTCTATTGCCCATTGTCTCTCTCCCGAAAAAAACGGGATGGCCATGAAGCCACCCCGTTTTGAGTTGCCGATCGGCTGAGTTTAATCGCACGGTTGCCGATCGAGTGGATTCAATCCGCCGGATTGCGAACTTTGGGGCACACCTCGGTCGCAAGGCGTCGCAGCGACTCTTCCCAAGGCTTGGGATCGTCGAGGCTGTCATGCTGGTTGTAGACGATCTGCCCCCAGCCGCCGACCTTGTCGGCCAGCGTCTCGAGCTTCTCGATCGCCGTTTCGGGCGATCCGCACAGGACCACGTGCTCGGCCAGGAAGTCCTCGTCGATTGTCTCGGGCGTCACGTCCTTGCCGGAGTCCGCGATGATCCCGTTGAACAGACCGAACTTGATGTAGATTTCCTTGAGATACTTGGCCCAGGTTTCGGCAAGACCGCTCTTCAGGAACAGCCGCTTGGCCTCCGCGTCGGTATCCGCGATGAACACGTCGCGGCAGACGCGGTAGCGCTTGCGATCTGGCGTGTGGCCCTTCGATTCCATCGCCGCTGCCCATGTGTCCCAGTGGGCCTTCATCTGCGGTGTGCCGCCGAAGAACGAGATGGGCGAATAGTCGCGCTCGCCGGCGAACTTCATCGACGACGAGCTCTGCGAAAGACCGGTAACCGCGATTTCGAGCTTGTCGCGGCCGCCGTATGGCCCATTGTTGGCGATGATCACGTCATACTCGGGCATCGTCTCGGGACCGGGGAAACCGGCCTGATAATACTTGCCCTTTTCGAGGAAGGGCTTCCCCTCCCACACGCGCTCCATCAGGTGCAGTGCTTCGAGCTGACGCGGCGGCAGTTCCGAAATGCTCTCGAAGCCGTGCAGGATCGCGTCGGTGTGGTGCCCGCCCGGCGCAACGCCCAGAAAGTAGCGACCTTCCATGACCTGGCTGAGCCAACCGATGCGGATCGCGAGCGTTGCCGGGTCATGGTAGGGAAGCAGGTGCGCCATCGGTGCGAACCGGATGTTTTTCGTGGTCTGCGCGCACGCCGCGATCACAGCTTCGGGCATGGGAATGTTTTCCCAGCCCAGAGTGTAGTGCTCGCCGATCATGAAATCGACGTAGCCGGCCTCATCCGCGATGCGGGCGATGTCGAGCGCCCAGTCGAAGATCTGCCGCGCGGTCCGGTGCGGCGGATTGTACGGGGTCATGAAGATCCCACACTGCATTGCCATGTAACCTCTCCTCGAAATTGTTCTCTGATGTGATCAGACGAACGTGCCATCGTCCGCCTTGGTGGAGAAGCGCGGCGCCACCTTGCTGATGAACTTCTCGAGTTCCTCCTGGTTGGCTTCCGGCTCGAGATGGCCCTGGCCGAACATGAGGAACAATTCGTCGAAACCGAGCCGATCGTGTGCCCGGCCAATCTGGTCCGCGATTTCGTCTGCGGAACCGATCAGGACGTTCGGCGGACGCTGGCCCATGGGAATGAACCATTCATCCCAGAACCACATGTGCTCTTCCATGAGCTGGCGTGCACGGTCCTTGTCGTCGGTCAGCATCAGGAAGCCGCCCCAGGCCGAAGCGTCGGTCTTGGTGACCTCGCGCCCGTTCTTGGCCGCGGTCGCGATGTAGCGATTATTGAGGTTCTCGCAGAAGTCGAGGTTGTCGGACAGCACGATGAGCTTGCCGCCTTCCTCCGCCCAGAAGTCGATGGTGCGTCCCGAGGCCGCGAAGCCACCATAGATCGGGGGATGCGGGTCCTGGTAGCAGCGCGGGGCGATGCCGATCTGGCGCACGATGCCGTCGGCATCCTGACCCTTGCCATACTTGGCATAGGCGGGGTGACCGGCCGAGCCGCCCTCGGGCGGGAACTGCCAGTTGTCGCCCTTGTGGCTGAAGACGTCGTTGGTCCAGGCCTTCTTGACGACGCGAACGCCCTCTTCGAACAGCGAACGGTTGCGCGCGTCCTGCTCGTCGCGGGCCTTAACATTGTCGGGCGTGGTTGCGCTGACGCCTTCCTTGATCCCGTATGCATCGACCCAGCGTGCGTGGTAGCCGCGGGTGAAGCCACAGTAGAGACGGCCCTGAAGCATGTGATCGAGCGTGGCGATCTCCTCCGCCACGCGGACCGGATTGTGGGTCGTCATGGTGTAGCCCATGATGCCAGCCTTCAGGCGCTTGCTGTTCTGGCCGACGAAAAGGCTGAACATGCCGGGATGGTTGTTCGCCTCGAAGCCCTCGATCTGGAGGTGGTGCTCAGGCTGACAGTAGCCGTAGAAACCCAGTTCGTCGGCGAGCTGAACGTAGCCGCGCACTTCCTCGAGGAAGCGCTGGTAGAGTTCAGGCCGCTGCCCGGCCATGCCCTGTTCGATTTCCTTCCGGCGCCCGACGACGCCAGTTTGCATCAGGTGATATTTCATCCCACTCCAGCCTTCTTGTCCGCATTGCTAGCCGGATAGGCGGGCCGCGCGGATCGTTGTCAATACAGGTGTTGATCGTGATATCGGCCACAAAGAGGCGGGCTGTCAACTCCTGTGTTGACGAGAGGCCATTGTTTTTTCCATAAGGGCCTGGAAGCCTACGAAAGGCATGATGGAGAGGACGATGCCGGCATTTCTGACAACCGAGGTCTCTACTGTTGGCGACCTGCTCCTGCGTGCCGCCCAAGAGCACCCCGATCGCCTGGGTCTCGCACTGCCGAACGCGACAGCCTCCTATTCGCAGCTGCTCGAAGGCGCGGTTCTGGTCGCACGTGCCCTGCAGGGGCTTGGCGTTCAACGCGGCGATCATGTGGCGCTTTTGATTCCCAACAGCATCGAGTTCGCGGAAGCATTCTTCGGGACGATGTTGGCGGGGTGCGTGGCGGTTCCGCTGAATGCGCGGCACCGTGCGGCCGAGATCGGCTATATCATCGGCAACGCTCGGGCGAGGGTGCTTCTGACGAGTCGCCACGACAGTGACCCGGTCGATTTTCTTTCCGTGGTGCGCGAGGCCCTGCCGTCCCCTGAGAGCGCGCCGAATCTTCGACAGGTGGCTTTGCTGCGTGGTGAGGGTGAGGCGGAAGTGCTTGGGAGGAAGGAGTTTCTCGCGCATGCCGAAGCGGTTGATCCTCGTGAGATAGAGCATACGCGGCGATGCGTACGTGCTCGCGACCCGGCTTTGATCATCTACACATCTGGCACGACTGCAAATCCGAAGGGATGTGTGCTACCGCACGAGGCCGTCACCAGGGGGCCCGTCGAACGGGCACGCTACCGACTTTCCGCTGGCGACAGCAACGTCACGTGGGCAGGTGGCCCGCTGTTCCATATCGGGAGCCTGGCTCCGTTCATCGGCTCGGTCGGGGTCGCTGGAACGTTTCTTGCCGACAGCTACTTCGAACCTGGGCGGGCTATCGCGCTCATGGCGGAGTACGGGTGTACACTGGCATGGCCATGGTTCCCTGCAATTGTGCAGGGGATTATCGACCATCCGGATTTCGATCCTGCGAAGTTCGCGGAACTGCGTTATCTGTTTCTGATCGCCCCACCGACGCTGGTGGAGCGAGTGCAGGATCTGTTTCCGCATGCCGAGGTGATCCAGGCTTGCGGAATGACAGAGACGTCAGGCGTGTTCGCACTGTGCGATGCCGACGAAACGCGCGAGTCGCGGTCTACGACAAACGGGAAAGCAGCGCCCGGGATCGAGATCAGAATTGTCGACCCGGAAACCGGCATTGATCTCGCAGATGGCAATATGGGTGAGATCCTCGTGCGCGGTTACAACGTCATGGATCGCTATTGGGATGCGCCTGAGAAGACCTCGGAGGCCCTGGACTCAGAGGGCTGGCTTCGGACAGGTGATCTTTATACACGCCATCCCAGCGGAAGCCTGGTGTTCGGCGGCCGGTGCAAGGATATGCTCAAGGTTGGCGGTGAGAACGTCGCGGCCATCGAGGTCGAGTCGTTCCTGTGCACGCACCCGGCGGTTAAGACTGCCGAAGTTGTTGGAAGGCCCGACCCTCGCCTTGACGAGGTTCCTGTCGCATTCATCGAGCTCTACGATGGCCAGATCGTAGACGAAGAAGTTCTCATCGCGCATTGCCGCGGACGGATCGCCAGCTACAAGGTCCCGCGCGCGATCCACTTCATGTCGGCCGCTGAGTGGCCCATGTCCGCGACAAAGATCGACAAGCGCGCGTTGCGCGCGCTGCTATGATCGGTTCACCGCTCCGGTGCGGCGCGCATCCCGTCGATGAAAATCGACCAGAACGCCTCTGCCACTTCAAGGCCCGTCATAGGGCCCCCAGGCGTAAACCAGCGATGCGTCCAGTTCAGCATGCCGAAAAGCGCGTTTTCGACCAAGCGAGGCGGCACATTCGCACGCAAATCGCCCGACGCGATCGCTTCACGAATGAGACTGATCAGCGTTTTATCGAATGCACGGGTCTTTTTCATGATCTCCTGCGCCCAGGGCGTCTCGTCCGCTCCGACCTGGTGCATTTGCTCCTGAATGTACACGAAGGTCGCAGGATAGTTCTCCTCATAGGAGACCATGAGGCGCAGGTAGATGGCGTGCAGCCGTTCGAGCCAGGTGAGGGAGCTATCGTCGATCAGCTTCTGCGCCTCGGCGATGTTCGCATCGAGGACGCCTTCCACCGTGACCCGGAAAAACTCTTCCTTGCTGCCGACGTAATAGTAGACGGTCGCACGATCCATTCCTGCTTCACGTGCAATATCCGCCAGCTTGGTTGCCTGATAGCCCTGTTCCTTGAACAGGCGCGCAGCGATCCGGACAAGCTCTTCCCGCTTGGCGGCATAGTCGGCGCCGCCTTCATTCTGGGCCGATTCGCGGCGGCGGGAGTAGTTGCTGACCTTGCTCATCCGATTTTTTCCCCGCGCATTGTTTCTAAAGTGCGCCTCCAGATTTCTCTTGCAGACCTATGGGTCAGTTCGTCAACGGGTAAGTTGATTCGCTTCGCATTCCGCGGAGGTCGGGCCTGGCCCGAAAAGCCATGATTCCCCAGCTCGCCCATTTCGCGACCAACCCCGCTTACGGGTCTGGTACATATCGTCGCCGGCTGCGCTTTGCGGCCGGCACGCGCACGGTGCACGCGCAGGTCGATGATACGCATCACTCGTATTGGCTGGTTCTGGAGCACGACAATGCGCAAATAACCGGGCTCGAAGCAGGCTTCAACCGCGCTCCGACGAACATGTGCCCGGGCTCGGTCACCGGACTGCAGTCCCTGGTCGGCGCAAGGCTGGATGTGCCCATGCGCGAGCTGATGACGAAGCTTCCTCAGACATCCAATTGCACGCACCTGGTCGATCTCGCTTTCTGGTCAATCGCCCACATCGAAGGTTCAGCGGTCTGGGAGATCGAGGTCCCCGATCAGATCGACGCTCCGGTGTGGATCGGGATCGGGCGAGACGGGACATACATACATCGCTGGCAGATTGCAGATTTTCGGGTCGTCGCGCCGGAAGAATTCGCCGGTAAGCCGCTGATGTCGGGATTCATGCGATGGGCAGGCTGTCAACGGCGGAGCAAAAGTCGGCCATGGGGCGGCGTAAAACCAGGCCATCGTG
>NZ_JBMDIO010000043.1:0-37047 GCF_057808725.1 Novosphingobium sp. FG90 | reverse complement strand
ATGCCGCAGCCGTTCACGCCGCCGCCGATGATCGCGATGTCGTAGATTTCAGTCATTCACTCACTCACAAGATCATCATGCTGAAGGCCGTGGCGACCACCAGCGAGGCCAAAGTCGCCGCCACCACCGGCATCGCCGCGCGCCAGCCCATCTGCATCACCAGATCGAGGCGCGAGCGCATCGCGGTGGCGGTCACCGCCAGCAGCAGAAGCGTCTTCGACAGCGTCAGGTTCAGGTGGACCACGAAGGCCGGGATCGTCACCAGCGAATTGAGCACCACCACCGCCAGAAACAGGGTAATGAACCAGGGCATCGCAAGTTTCCGGATCCAGTGGCGCTCCCCGGCATCCTCGTCCGTGTACATCAGCGAAACCACCGCGACGATCGGTGCCAGCAGCGCCACGCGGCTCAGCTTGACGATGGTGGCGTAGCTTCCGGCAATATCCGAATAGGCATAGCCGCCGCCGATCGCCTGCGCGACGTCGTGAATCGAGGCGCCGATCAGGAACCCCGCCTGCCGGTCGTCGAGGTGCATCAGCCCTGCGAGCGGCGGATAGAACGACATCGCGATCGCGCTCGCCATCGAGATCACCACCAAGGTCAGCGCGAACTGCGCCTGGCTGATCCGCTTCGCCCCCAGCACGCCGAACAACGCCAGCGCAGCGGAGGCCCCGCAGATCGCCGTCGCGCCGCCCGCAAGGATGCCGATCGCGGTCGAGGCGCCGGTCGCCCGCGCCACCAGCAGCGCCGCGCCCATTGCGGCGGCCATGACCATCAGCAGCGCCAGGAACGGCACCGGGCCGAGCGCCACGATCTGCGCCAGCGTCACTTGCGTGCCGAGCACGACGATGCCCCAGCGCAGGCAAGCTTTGGAGGCGAAATCGAGCCCCGGATGCGTGCGCTTCTCGCTGGTCACGAAGTTCAGGGCGAGGCCGATCAGCAGGCCCATCAGGATGATCGGCGCGCCGTAATGCTCGGAAAGCCAGGCGGCGGCGATGCTGGCGATGCCGCAGATGGCGAGGCCCGGCCAGAGCGTCTTCCATATCTCGATGCGGCTCGGCTTCGCGGCGGGGCCATCGAGCTGGGCGAGGAACATCTCGCCGTAAAGGTCGCCTGCGTGGTCTGCGCTCACTGGTCCCCGTCCTTTCGCCGCATCTCTCTTGTCGAAGATGCTTGCTTCTTGTTTGGCGCATCTTCGATGAAGATGCTTGCCGTATGTCCTACGTTGTCATATCCATCCTTATGACCACCCACGCAGCGGAGCAAGAGCTTTGCGCGAGGGGGCAGGAAGAATTGCCGCCGAGGAAACGGCGGGATAGGGGAGAGCCAGAATGACCATTCACCAACAGACGGCCGCGCCCGAGCACGCCCCTCCCCCAGCCCCCGACTCCGGCCGCGCCGCCATCCGCGCGCAGAACATACTGATCGCGCTGATCTTTTTCGCGACGGCGCTGAATTACGTCGACCGGCAGGTGCTGGCGCTGCTCAAGCCGATGCTGGAGGCGGAGTTCCACTGGGACGACCAGCAGTTCGCGCATCTCGGCTCGATCTTCCAGCTGGCGGCGGCGGCTTCGCTGCTCGGCGTGGGCTGGTTCGTCGATCGCTTCGGCGTGCGCTTCGCCTACGGTTTCGCCGTGGCCTTGTGGAGCCTTGCGGGCATGGCCCATGCGCTCGCCGCCAGCGTGCAGCAGTTCGTGATCGCGCGCGCCGTGCTGGCGACCGCCGAATCGGTCAACACCCCCGCCGCGATGAAGACCGCCGCGATCTACCTGCCCGCCGCGCGCCGCTCGGTCGGCATCGGCATCATCAACACCGCGCCCAACATCGGCGCGATCCTCACCCCCCTCATCATCCCGCCTTTCGCGATGGCGTTCGGATGGAAGGCCGCGTTCCTTGTCACCGGCGGGCTCGGCCTCGTATGGCTGGCCTTGTGGAAGCTCAACACCGCGAAGCTGACGCCCATCGCCGGACAGGCCGCGACGACGCCCAATCTGGAAAAGGGGGGCAAGGTCGAATGGGGCGCGATCCTGTCCGACCGCCGCAGCTGGACGGTGATCGGCGCCAAGGCCTTCACCGATCTCGTCTGGTGGTTCGTGCTGTTCTGGACGCCTGATTTCTTCGCGCGCCAGTTCAATCTCAGCCAGGGCGAACTGGGCTGGCCGATCGCGGTGATCTTCATCCTCGCGGCGCTGGGCGCGGTATCCTCGGGCGCGCTTTACCCGGCACTGCTGCTGCGCGGGGTCTCGATGAACCTCGCCCGCAAGGGCTCGATGCTGGCTTATGCCCTCGTCGTGCTGGTGATGCCGCTGGCGCTGCTGGCGAGCAATCCGTGGGTGGCGGCCGTGTGCATCGGGCTGGGCCTGTTCGCGCATCAGGGCTTCTCCACCAACATCTTCGGCATGGCGACCGAGATCATCCCGGCACGCCGCATGGCCACCGTCATCGCGCTGGGCGCGGTGGCGGGGAACCTCACCGGGACCGGGATCATCGAGTTCGCGGGCTGGTCGCTGAAGTCGGGCCTAGGCTACGGCCCGCTGTTCGTGGTGTGCGGCGCGGCCTATCTGGTGGCGACGGCGTTCATCCACCTGATGCAGCCGAAACTGGCGGCGGCGGATTGACGTCATCCCAGCGAAGGCCGGGATCGCCGACAGTGCTTGAGGCGATAGCTTGCGTTGGGGCGCTTTGACGAGGGTTGGGCATTGCGCGGCCAGCGGTCCCAGCCTTCGCCGGGATGACGGGGCTTTGCACGCTGCCTTGACATTTATCGCCAAATAGGTTATATGCCGCAACATCCGTGGCAATGCAGATCACATTGCTCCGGTGTATCGGGTCGGCGTCGTGGGCCGGGATGCGGTTTCAAGCCGCGATCGCGCAAACCACGCGCCCAACGAAGACCCGGACCGTCCTCTCGGCTCTGGAAACGTCCTTCGAACCGCTTTGTCCTCATGGACAGACAACGCGAAGGCTATCCCGGATGACCCATGACCGCCAACGACGCGAACCCTAACGTCGGTCATACGGGACGGCTCCGATGGAATACAAAGGTCGAGCCGGGCTGACCACCGCTACCCGGCCGCTCGTCAGAGCAGGTGGACAACAAACCCCCGCGTCCCGGTGTGGACGCTCCCGACGCCGACCCGATGTTCACTCTCGGATGCGTTGATTTCCCCCGGCGTAATGGCCCGCACTCGCCAGCGGGTGTTTTTGCGTGCGCTAACTGCATGCACGACATCGTCATCCCAGCGAAGGCTGGGACCGCTGGCCGCGCAAACCCCAACTCTCGGCAGGGCGCCTTGCCGAGAGTTGGCCGTAAGAGGCCAGCGGTCCCAGCTTTCGCTGGGATGACGGGGTTGGAGAGATGACGGGCATCCTCCCCCAAGGGGGAGGGATAAAAAACCCCCGGCGGGGAGGAGATCCGCCGGGGGTTCTTTGTGCGTGCATTCAGCGAAGGACGTTTGCGCCCGTCCTCAGTTGAACTTCGCCCGCAAGTTCAGGCCCGCATAGCGATCCGCGTCGCGCGGGATCATCAGGCGCTGGCCGGCGCTGGTGTTGAGCAGCACATAGCTGTCGTCGAGGATGTTCCTCACCATGAAGGTCAGGCGATACTTGTCCTCGGCGTCCGACACGCCGATGCTGGCGTTCCAGATGCCGTAGGGGTCGATCTCGCCGCTCTCGCCGAGGTCCGAAAACTGCTTCGAGACATGGTGCCAGTCGCTCGACAGGTACAGCTTCACCGGGCCGACGGGGACGTCGTAGTCCGCGCCGATGGTGTAGCTGAACTTGGGCGCCAGCGGCAGGCGGGTGCCGTCACGCGCGTCGGGCGCATTGGTCAGCGGGTTCGGGTTGAAGCGGCGGACCCGCGCATCGGCATAGGCGGCGTTGGCGCGGAAGGTCAGGCCCTCGGTCGGCGCGACGGTGAGGTCGGCCTCGAAGCCCTTCGAGCGCACGGTGCCCGCGTTGGTCAGGTTGGTGACGACCGCGCCGTTTAGCAGCACGAAGTTGTTGGCCTGGAAGCCCTTGTAATCGACCAGGAACGCCGCCGCGTTGAGCTGCACGATCCGGTCGAACCACTGGCTCTTGAAGCCGACTTCAAAGCTGTTCGACTTCTCGGGGTCGATCGGCTGCGAGTTGGTCGGCGCGGTGTGGTTGAAAAAGACGTTGAACGCCGGTCCCTTGTAGCCGCGCGTGTAGCTGCCGTAGACCATCACGTCGTCCATGACGTCGTACTGCAGCACCGCCTTGCCCGAGAAGTTGTCGGCGCTGGTGCTGCCGCGCGAGGTGTTGGTGCCGTTGCCGCCGCTGGCGATCGTGCCGCCCGCGCCGACGCCCGAAAGGCCCGCACCGGTGGCCGGAAGGCCGGTCGTCGCGTTCACCGCAGGTGCGCGGGTGTGGACGAAGCTGACATTGTCATGCGTGAAACGGCCACCCAGCGTCAGGCGCAGGGCCTGCGTAAGCTCGTAGGTCGCCTGCCCGAACACCGCCCAGTTGCGGAACGAGACGTCGCTGCGCGAGGTGGCGGTGGGGAACAGCGTGTTCACGGTGTCCGACAGGTTGCACGGCCGCGCGCCCGTCGCCGCATCGATCGGCGAGGTCGAGGTGGTGCAGGTCACGTCGCTGCGGGTGAAGTCCTGCGTGTTCTTGGAATACCACAGGAAGCCGCCGACCTGATAGGTCAGCGCCTGGTTCTGCGGCGAGGCGAGGCGGACTTCGGCGGAGACCTGGTCGGTCTCGACAGTGCCGCGGTCATGCAGCTGCGGAGTGGCGGCCTGCGCCGGGATGGTGCCCTGCTGCGGGGCGGCGGCGATCGCGCGCGGCAGGAAGTCGCCGTCGCGGATTTCGGTGTTCTTCCAGTTGCGGTAGCCGGTGACGATCGAGAGCGTGTGATCGGCGAAAGTATCGATGTCCGCGCTCATCGTCAGGCTGTACTGGCGGTCAAGCGAGCGGGTGATGAGGTTCTGGTTGACCTCGCGGGTGTCTTCACCCTGCGGAACGATGCCGAGTTCGTTGTCGATCACCGTGCCGCGCGACACGCCCGTCACTTCGGCGCAGCAGTCGTCGTTGGCCTTGAAATAGTCCGCGATCAGGCGCAGGCGACCGCCGTTGCCGTCGTAATCCAGCACGCCGCGCGCACCATAGTGCTCGTAGCCGTTGACGGTCTTGTCGTAGTAGGTGTTCTTGATGTTGCCGTCGAAGTTTCCGTAGAAACCGGTAAGGCGGCCGCTCAGGTTTTCCGAAATCGGGCCGGAGACGGTCATCTTGGCGCGGTATTCGTCGTCCGTGGTGCCGGACACGTTGGCCTCGGCCTCGAAGTGGTCGGTGCCGCCCTTCGACACGATGTTGACGAGGCCCGCCGAGGCGTTCTTGCCGAACAGCGTGCCCTGCGGACCGCGCAGCACTTCGAGCCGCTCGAAGTCGACGAGGTCGAGGAACGACTGGCCCGAACGGCTCAGCACGATGCCGTCGACAACGGTGGACACACTGGGTTCGGCCGCGACCGAGAAGCTGATCGTGCCGACGCCGCGCATCACGATCGCGCTGTTGGCATTGGTCGTGCCCTTGCGGAAAGTGACCGAGGGAACGATCGAGGTGATATCCTCAAGGCTCTTGGCGCCGGCGCGGGCCATGGCTTCGCCGGTGACCGCGCTGATGGCGATCGGCACGTCCTGCACGTTCTGCTGAACCTTCTGCGCGGTAACGATAATTTCGTCTACTTGCGCATTCGCGGGCGAGGCGGCAACGAGCGCGGCGACAGAGGCCGAAAGCGCCAGAGCAGCCCGTGCGAGCGTGGTGTTGCCCACGACGATACCTTGTGTGGAAATCATGATTCTCCCCTCCATGCACAGTAAGCCCGGGTGCAACACCTCAGGTCGTCCTGTCGGTAGCGACCCTCTTGATTGGGTGCACCATTTCTGTCAAGCGTTGTCACATCAGGACAGCGCGGCGGCCAAGCCAGTGCTGCAAAAGAAGCACACCATGGGAGCCGGGCCTTGCCGTTGACCTTCACCATTCGGGAAGATGGATTTACCTGCGTGCTCGCAGGGCGGGAAGTGCTGTGCAGCGGGTCGGAAAATCCCGCCTTCGCAATCGCAAAGGGCGCGCCCGAAGTAGAAATGGTGCGCGGCAATTTCGCTATCAACGATAGCCCGACCGATCGCGTGGAACTGGGCTTCTCGGAGCTCCAAGGCGATGACCTGCTGCTGTCTGCCGAGGCAGGTGGAACTCCGATGCTGCGCCTTTCGGTGCAGGGCGACTCGCTGGCTGTCACCACCCTTGCTCCCGGCTACGACCGTGTCTGGGTCGATCTGGCCGCGCAGCCGGACGAGCATGTCTGGGGCGGCGGGGAGCAGATGAGCTACCTCGACCTGTCGGGCCGCCGCTTCCCGATCTGGACCAGCGAGCCGGGCGTCGGCCGCGACAAGTCGACCGAACTGACCCGCCTGATGGACCAGAACGGCATGGCCGGCGGCGATTACTGGTGGACCAACTATCCGCAGCCGACGTTCCTGACCTCCACGCTCTGGGCCTGTCATCTGGACAGCAGCGCCTATTCGGTGCTCGATTTCACCGATGCCGCACGCCTTCGGATCGAGGTCTGGGAGGGCGCGTTCACCCTCGAATTCTTCGCTGCCGACGATCTGCCCGCGCTGGTCGGCGCGCTTTCCAGTCGCTTCGGCCGCCAGCCTGCCCTGCCCGACTGGGCGATCGGCGGCGCCATCGTCGGTCTCAAGGAAGGCGACGTCAGCTTCGAACGCCTCGAAAAGATCATGGCGGCGGGCGCCGAAGTCTCCGGCCTGTGGTGCGAGGACTGGATCGGCATCCGCCAGACCAGCTTCGGACGCCGCCTGTTCTGGGACTGGTCGTGGAACGAGGCGCGCTACCCCGCCCTGCCCGCACGCATCGCCGCGCTGGCCGAAAAGGGCGTGCGCTTTCTCGGCTACGTGAACCCCTACCTCGCCAATGACGGCAAGCAGTATGCCGAGGCCGAGGCGCTGGGCTATCTCGCGCTGCGGCAGGACAGCGACGCGGTCTACCTCGTCGACTTCGGAGAGTTCGACTGCGGCGTGGTGGACTTCACCAACCCCGCCGCAATGGACTGGTTCGCCGACCGCGTGATCGGCCGCGAGATGCTGGACTTCGGCCTTTCAGGCTGGATGGCGGACTTCGGCGAATACCTGCCGGTGGACCTGCGGCTCCACGACGGCAGCGACCCGATGCTGATGCACAACCGCTGGCCGGTGCTCTGGGCCGAAGCGAACGCGCGCGCCGTGGCATCGCGTGGCAAGACCGGCGAGGCGGTGTTCTTCATGCGCGCCGGGTTCTCGGGCGTGCAGGCGCATTGCCCTCTGCTGTGGGCGGGCGACCAGTCGGTCGATTTCACCCGGCACGACGGCATCAACACCGTGCTCACCGCCGCGCTTTCGGCGGGGCTGGTCGGCAATGCCTATTCGCACAGCGACGTGGGCGGCTACACCAGCCTGCACGGCAACGTGCGCACCGCAGACCTGATACTGCGCTGGTGCGAACTGGGCGCGTTCTCGCCGGTGATGCGCAGCCACGAGGGCAACCGCCCCGACGACAACCTGCAGATCGATTCGAGCCCCGAACTGCTCGGCCAGTTCGCCGCGATGTCGCGCGTCCACAAGGCGCTCGCACCCTACGTGCGCCACCTCAGCGACGAGGCGGTGGCGACCGGCCTGCCCGTGCAGCGCCCGCTGTTCCTGCACTACTTCGAGCCGGCGCTGTTCGGCGTGCAGGATCAGTACCTCTACGGAGCCGACATGCTGGTGGCACCGATCGTCAAGGCCGACGCCACGGCGCGCGAGGTCATCCTCCCCGGCGATACGCCGTGGCGTCACCTCTGGACCGGCGAGGACTTCGCGCCCGGCACGCACACTGTCGCCGCGCCTTATGGCCAGCCGCCAGTTTTCTACTTGCCCGGCAGCAAGTTCGCCTCTCTCTTCGCCGCGATAAGGGAGAGCACATGAGCGAACGGTCCAACATCAAGGACGTCTCGGCGCTGGCGGGCGTATCGATCAAGACGGTCAGCCGCGTGCTGAACGGGCACCGCTACGTGAGCGCCGACACCAAGGAGCGCGTCGAGAAGGCGATGCAGGAACTCGGCTTCCGGCCGAGCGTCGCCGCGCGCATTCTGGCGGGCACCAAGTCGGGCCAGATCGCGCTGATCTACGACAACCACAGCCCCTACTACATGAACCAGATCCAGATGGGCTGCTGGGAGGCCTGCCAGCAGACCAGCTCGCGGCTGATCGCGCAGCCGGTGGACGTGGCCGATCCGCTGGTGGGCGAGCAGGTGCGCGGCCTCGTCACCGAAACGCATGTGGACGGCATCGTCCTGTCCTCCCCCGTGACGGACTGCGTGCCGGTGCTCAAGGCGCTGGAAGGCATGGATATTCCCTTCGTGCGCATCTCGCCGGGCACCAACCATGCGATGACCTCCTCGGTCTTCATGGACGATGCCCAGGCGGCGGACGACATGACCAGCTACCTCATCGCGCGCGGCCATCGCCACATCGGCTTCGTGAAGGGGCACTCCAACCACATGGCATCGGAGGAGCGCCTGTTCGGCTACCGCCGCGCGCTCGACCGCGCCGGGCTGGCCTACGAACCGGCGCTGGTGGTGCCGGGCGAGTTCGATTTCGACAGCGGGGTGGCCGCAGCCCGTCACTTCCTGAAAAGCAGACGCCGCCCCACCGCGATCTTCGCCAGCAACGACGACATGGCGGCGGGCATCCTCTCCGTCGCGCACGACATGGGCCTTGCCGTGCCGGACCAGCTTTCCGTGGTGGGCTTCGACGACACCATGGTCGCGCGGATGGTCTGGCCGCAGCTCACCACGATACGGCAGCCCACCCGCGAGCTGGCCTTCGCCGCCACCCAGCTGCTGCTGGAAGGCGCGCAGGCGACGCACCGGCGCCTTCCCCACGACCTGATCGAGCGCGCCTCGGTCTCCCGCATCAACCCCGATCTCCTCTCCTGACAGGACACACCATGACATACCTCCCCTCCCCCGCCGCCCGCCGCCAGCTTGGCAAAAGCGGCATCGAAGTCTCCGCCCTCGCCTGGGGCAACTGGCGCATGGAGGGCGAGGCCGCCGACGCCGTACGCCTGCTCCATGCCGCGCTGGATGCCGGGATCGACTTCATCGACACCGCCGACATCTACGGCTTCGACGGCAAGGGCGGCTTCGGCGATGCGGAAGCGCTGCTGGGCAAGGCGCTCGCCAGCGAACCGGGCCTGCGCGAAAGGCTGGTGATCGCCACCAAGGGCGGCATCATGCCCCCGCTGCCTTACGATTCGAGCGCCGAGTACCTCACCAGCGCCATCGACGCCTCGCTGAAGCGCCTCGGCACCGACAGCGTCGAGCTGTGGCAGATCCACCGTCCCGACATCCTCACGCATCCTTCGGAAATCGCAAAGGCCGTCGAAGCGGCACATAAGGCGGGCAAGATCCGCAGCTTCGGCGTTTCCAACTTCACCACCAGCCAGATCGCCACGCTGCAGCAGTTCGTGAGCCTGCCGATCGTCTCCACCCAGCCGGAAATCTCGGCCCTGCGCCTCGACACGATCGAGAACGGCGAACTGGACCAGGCCATCGCCATGGACATGGCCGTGCTGGCATGGTCGCCGCTGGGCGGTGGCCGCATCGCCAACCCCGAGGACGCGCGCACCAAGGAAGTCGCCGCGCTGCTCGATTCTGCGGCGGAAGAGTTCGGCGTGTCGCGCACCGCGGCCGCCTACAGCTGGATCATGGCGCACCCCGCGCGCGTCATCCCCATCGTCGGATCACAAAAGGCCGACCGGATCGCGGAAAGCGCTGACGCACTCAAGGTCCGCTGGACCCGCGCCAGCTGGTACGCGGTACTGGTCGCATCGAAAGGAGAGCCCCTGCCGTGAGCACCACCACTGACAAGACCTGTGAGGTAAGCTGGTTTTCGGCGCTGTGCGACGATGACTACGAGTTCCTCGGCCAGCCCGATCCCGCGCTGGCCTCTAGCTGGGAGCATTGCCGCAACATCGTGCTGCAGGCCGAAAAGGGCGGGTTCGACAACATCCTGCTCCCCTCCGGCTATGCGCTGGGCATCGACACCACCATGTTCGCGGGCGCCATCGCCCCGCTGGTGGAGAAGATCCGCCTGCTCTGGGCGGTGCGCATGGGCGAGGACTGGCCACCGCAGCTGGCGCGCCGCATCGCCACGCTCGACCGCATCCTGGGCGGGCGGCTGACGGTGAACATCATCTCGTCCGACCTGCCGGGCGAGAAGCTGGACAGCCGCGCCCGCTACCAGCGCACGCTCGAGGTGATGCAGATTCTCAAGATCATGCTGAACGGCGAGCACCTGAAGTACGAGGGCGAGTTCTATAACCTCGACCTGCCGCCCGCGCGCATCGCCACCGTCTCGGGCAAGTGCCCGCCGCTCTACTTCGGCGGCCTGTCAGAAGACGCGCGCGAGGCGGCGGCCAAGGGCTGCGACGTCTACCTGATGTGGCCCGACACGATGGACAAGGTGCGCGAGACGATCGCAGACATGACCGCGCGCGCCGCGAAGTACGGCCGCACGCTCAAGTTCGGATACCGCGCCCACGTCATCGTGCGCGAGACCGAGGACGAGGCGCGCGTCTATGCCGACCGCCTGCTGTCCAAGCTGGACGATGCGGCGGGTGAGGCGATCCGCCAGAAGTCGCTGGACAGCGCCAGCGTCGGGGTGACCCGTCAGGCGGAACTGCGCGGTGCGGCGGGCGGCGACGGCTTCGTGGAAGATAACCTGTGGACCGGCATCGGCCGCGCCCGTTCGGGCTGCGGCGCGGCGATCGTCGGCGATCCGGATCAGGTGCTGGCGAAGATCCGCGCCTATCAGGCCGAGGGCATCGATGCCTTCATCCTGTCGGGCTATCCGCATGCGGCGGAAGCGGACCTGTTCTCGCGGCACGTGCTGCCGCAGATAAACCACGCGCCGCTGGTGCTGTGATACCATCGTCGTCCCGGACTTGATCCGGGACCGGTGGCTGTCTTTAGGTGAGTGCTGGCCGCTGGGCGCCCCGCCGAGAGGTGGGCCGTTCACGGCCAGCAGTCCCGGATCAAGTCCGGGACAACGGGACCTCCTGCCCCACACACAACGTCACCCTGAACTTGTTTCAGGGTCCATGGTGCAGCATGGCCCGGACCGTCGAGCCACCATGCTGCACTGGCGGTTTCCGGATCACGGCGCCGCGCCATCGGCCTGATGGACCCTGAAACAAGTTCAGGGTGACGAAGCGGATGACGGCGAGGGAGGGCGCGTGAACGCCCTCTCCCTCTCAACTCAATGCCCGTCGGCAGCGCAGACCGCGATGCTGGTCAGGTTCAGGATGCCGCGCGCGGTGACACCCGGGGTCAGCACGTGGATCGGCTGCGACAGGCCCAGCAGCATCGGGCCAACCGTGGGCGAACTCGACGACGCCGAAAGCGCCGTCAGCGTGATGTTCGCCGCATCGAGGTTCGGCATCACCAGCAGGTTCGCCGCGCCCTCGAAGCCCGAATCCGGCACCAGCTTCTCGCGCAGCGCCTGGCTGAGCGCGGCGTCGGCATGCATTTCGCCGTCCACCTTCAGCTCCGGCGCCACCGCTCGCACCAGCTTGGCCGCCGAGCGCATCTTGCGCGCGCTGGGGCTGTTCGACGAGCCGAAGTTAGAGTGCGACAGCAGCGCCACCTTGGGATCGAGGCCGAAGCGGCGCACCGCATCCGCCGCCAGCACGGTCATTTCCGCCACCTGTTCGGGCGTCGGATCGGGGACCATGTGGGTGTCGGTCAGGAACAGCACGCCCGCATCGAGGATCAGGCCCGAGAGCGCATAGACGCGCTTCACGTCGGGCGCGCGGTCGATGATGCGCAGCACGTGCTCGATCTGGCCCCAGTATTCCGAGTTGCCGCCGACCAGCGCCGCATCGACCTTGCCGGTGCGCAGCAGCATCGCGGCGGTGACGGTCGGGCGGCGATAGGTGTGGCGCAGCACTTCAGCGGTCGGCACGCCCTTGCGGCTGGCGATGGCGCCATAGGCCGCGACGAGTTCGTTCATCAGTTCATGGTCGGTCTCGGGATCGACGAGATCGACATCCTCGCCCAGCCTGAACGACAGGCCGAGGTCGGGCAGCTTCTGCTCGAGGATACGGCGGCGGCCCACCAGCGTCGGGCGCACCATGCCTTCGTTGAGCGCATCCTGCACGGCGCGCAGCACGCGCTCGTCCTCGCCTTCGCCGTAAGCGACGCGCTTCATCGCGCCGCGCGCGGCCTGATAGACCGGCAGCATGAGCTGGCCCGAACGGGTGTTCATGTTGGCCAGCGAACGCTTGTACTCGGTGATGTCGAGCTGCTTCGTGGCCACGCCCGAGTCCATCGCCGCCTTGGCGACGGCCCCGGCGATCTCGACGATCAGGCGCGGGTCGAACGGGGTCGGGATGATGTACTCAGGCCCGAACACCAGCTTGCGGCCGCCGTATGCCTGCGCGACGCTGGCATCGGCGGGGACGCGCGCAAGGCCGGCGATGGCTTCGGCGGCGGCGGCCTTCATCGCCTCGTTGATCTGCGTCGCGCCCGCATCGAGCGCACCGCGGAAGATGTAGGGGAAGCACAGGACGTTGTTGACCTGGTTCGGATAGTCCGAACGGCCCGTGGCGATGATCGCATCGGGGCGCACTTCGCGCGCGGCCTCCGGGCGGATTTCCGGCTCGGGGTTGGCGAGCGCGAAGATCAGCGGCTTGTCGCCCAGCAGCGGCAGCCACTCCGGCTTGAGCACGCCCGGCGCCGAGAGGCCGAGGAACACGGTTGCGCCCGGCAACACGTCGGGCAGCGAACGCGCGTTGGTGTCGCGGGCATAGCGCGCCATGTTGGGCAGCATGCCCTCGCGGCCGGAATGAATGACGCCGTCCTTGTCGGTCAGCGTGACGTTCTCGATCGGCAGGCCCATCGAAACGAGCAGATCGACGCAGGCCAGCGCCGCCGCGCCCGCGCCCGAGGTGACCAGCTTGGCGTCGGCCAAGGTGCGGCCCTGCAGCACCAGCGCATTGCGCACGGCGGCGGCGACGACGATCGCGGTGCCGTGCTGGTCGTCATGGAACACCGGGATGTTCATGCGCTTCTTCAGCTCGGCTTCGATGTAGAAGCACTCGGGCGCCTTGATGTCCTCAAGGTTGATGCCGCCGAAGGTCGGCTCCAGCAGCGCGACCGCCTCGATGAACTTGTCGGCATCGGTGGTGTCGACCTCGATGTCGAACACGTCGATGTCGGCGAACTTCTTGAACAGGACGGCCTTGCCTTCCATCACCGGCTTCGAGGCCAGCGCGCCGATCGCGCCAAGGCCGAGCACGGCGGTGCCGTTCGAGATCACCGCGACGAGGTTGCCGCGCGCGGTATAGTCCAGCGCCTTGGCGGGGTCTTCGGCGATTTCCATGCAGGGCACGGCAACGCCAGGCGAATAGGCGAGCGCGAGGTCGCGCTGGTTCACCATGCGCTTGGTCGGTTCGATGGTCAGCTTGCCGGGCCGGGGCAGGCGGTGATAATCCAGTGCGGCGCGGCGCAGCGTCTCGTCCATGTGTTCGTCCCGTGGTCAGTGGCCAAAGTCAGCGTGCGACCCCATCGTCGCGGCGATAGGATGCGCTGCTCCCCCAACACGGTTCGGGCGCGCCTGTCGAGTGCCTAAGGCGCAAAATCGGGCCGATCGACACACTTCGTCATGCCCAGCGGGCACGGACGGCCCTCGCACCCCGGCTCGGTGGGGTGGTGCGCAAGGACCGTCCGCGATCCCGGCTCTCGCCGGGACCAAGGGGTTAACGGGCGGGCTGTTCGCCGCCGACCGGGGTGGTTTCCTCCAGGCCGCCGCCCAGCGAGCGATATAGCTCCACCAGATTGCTGGCCTGCGTCAGCCGCGTTGTGACGAGCGCCTGTTCGGCCCCGTAGGCGGTGCGCTGCGCGTCGAGCGTGGTCAGGAACGAGTCCACGCCCGAACGGAACCGCGCGTCGGACAGCTTTGCCGCCACGCCCGCAGCTTCGGCGCGTGTGGTCTGCGCACGGATCTGGTCGCCGATGCGGCCGCGCTGGGCAAGCGCGTCGGAGACTTCCTTGAACGCGGTCTGGACCGCCTTCTCGTAAGTCGCGACGGCCACCTTCTGCGACGCCTTGGCGTATTCGAGATTGCCCGAACGGCGGCCGAAGTCGAACAGCGGCAGCGAGGCGCTGGGCGAGCCGGTGTAGGTGTAGCTGCCGTCCTTGAACAGACCGCCGAGCGCCGTGCTCAGCGTGCCGAGCGTGCCGGTCAGCGAGATCGTCGGGAAGAACGCCGCACGGGCCGCGCCGATGTTGGCGTTCTCGGCGATCAACTGGTGTTCGGCCTGCAGCACGTCGGGGCGGCGCAGCAGGACTTCGGAGGACACGTTGCCGGGCAGTGCGTCGCGAGTCATGGGCTCAGTGCCGAAACCGGTGGGCAGCTGCTCCGCCGGCACGGTGGTGCCGACCAGCAAGTTGAGCGCGTTCTGGTCCCGCGCCACGCTGGTTTCCAGCGCGGCGATGTCGTTGAGCGCGCCCTGATAGCTGGTTTCCGCCTGCCGCACTTCGAGTTCCGAGCCGGTGCCGATGCGGAACTGCGCGCGGGTGAGGTCCAGCGTCTTCTCGAACGCCTTCGCCGTCTCGCGCGAGAGGCGCAGCTGCTCGCTGTCCGAGGCCATCGTCAGCCAGGCGTTGGCGATCTCGGCGATGAGGCTGATGCGCGTCGAACGCTGCGCTTCCTCGCTGGCGAAGTATTGTTCCTGCGCCGCGCGCGACAGGTTGCGGACACGGCCGAACAGGTCGAGTTCGAAGGCCGAAAGGCCCACGGTCGCCTGATAGAACTCGATGTCCGAGCTGCTGGTGCCACCGGCCGCACCCGCCCCCATCAGGTTGTTGGTGTAAGTTGCGGTGCCGGTGGCATTCACGGTGGGCAGCCGGTCGGCGCGCTGGACGCGGTACTGCGCGCGCGCCTGCTGGACATTGCCCGCCGCAATCCGCAAGTCGCGGTTGTTGGCAAGGCCCGCCTCGATGACCTGGCGCAGCCGGTCGTCGAGGAAGAAGTCCCGCCAACCGATGCGCGAGACGTCCTGCGCATCGGTCGGGGCGGCCGGGTAGACGCCGCCCTGCGGCAGCGCCACCGGGACGGCGCCCGCCGGTCGCTCGTACTTGGGGGCAAGGTTGCACCCGGCGAGCAGCGAGGTGCCGGCGAGCAGGATGAGGATCGACTTTTTCATGTTCAGCTTTCCTGCGGTGCCGCGCCGTGGGCGCCGTCAGCGTAAGGCTCATCGTCGGTGTTCGTCGGCTTGCGGTCGGTCTGCCCGTGCTTGAACAGGCGGGCGACGCCCACGAAGAACATCGGCACGAAGAAGATCGCGAAGATCGTGGCGGAGAGCATGCCGCCCACCACGGCGCGGCCGATGGCATTCTGACCACCCGCGCCGGCGCCGGTCGAGACCGCCAGCGGCAGCACGCCGAAGACGAAGGCCAGAGAGGTCATCAAGATCGGCCGAAGGCGCAGCCGGGCCGCTTCCATCGCCGCATCGAAGGCGTTCATCCCGGACTGGACGCGCTCCTCGGCGAACTCGACGATGAGGATCGCGTTCTTGGCCGAGACGCCGATCGTGGTGATCAGGCCGACCTGCAGGTAGATGTCGTTGCCAAGCCCGGTAAGCCAGGCCGCGAACAGTGCGCCGACGACGCCCAGCGGCACCACCAGCATGACCGCGATCGGCACCGACCAGCTCTCGTACAGAGCGGCAAGGCACAGGAACACGACCGCGAGCGACAGCGCGTAGAGCATCGGCGCCTGACCACCCGAGAGACGTTCCTCGTAGGACAGACCGGTCCATTCGATGCCGGTTCCGGCGGGCAGCTTCTGGTGCATCTCCTCGATCGCCTGCATCGCGCCGCCGGTGCTGAGCCCCTGGCCCGGCGCACCCTGCAGCTGCATGGCGGGACGACCGTTGTAGCGGGTGAGGATCACCGGCGCCTTCTTCCAGGACAGCTCCGAGAAGGCGCTGAACGGAGCCATCTGGCCGCTGGTGCCGCGCACGTAGAGGTCCGAGAGGGCCTCCGGCGAGGAGCGATACTGCTGGTCGGCCTGAATGTAGACGCGCTTGGTGCGCCCGCGATCGAGGAAGTCGTTGACGTAGGAACCGCCCCAGGCGGTACCGATCTCCGAGTTGATGGCCGCAAGGTCGAGGCCAAGCGCGGCCGCTTTGTCCTGGTCGATCTTGACGTCGAGCTGCGCCGCGTCGTCGAGCGAGACCGGACGGACCTGCGCCACGCGCTGATCCTGCGCCGCCATGCCGAGCAGCTGGTTGCGCGCGGCAAGCAGCTTGTCGTGGCCCATGTTGGTCTCGTCGACCAGCCACATGTCGAAGCCCGTGGCGTTACCGAGTTCCTGCACCGCAGGCGGGGTGAGCGCGAAGATCATGGCATCGCGATACTGGGAGAAAGCCCCCATCGCGCGACCGATGATCGCCGGAGCCCGGTTGTCGGCCCCGCTGCGCTCCTCCCAATCCTTGAGCCTGATGAACGCCATGCCAGCATTCTGGCCCTGGCCGGAGAAGGAGAAACCGTTGATCGTGAAGATCGAATCGACGTTGGCCTTCTCATCCTCGAGGAAATGCTTGCGCACCACGTCGAGGCCCTTCTGGGTGCGCGGCAGGGTGGCGCCCGAAGGCCCCTGCACCAGCGCGAAGACGACGCCCTGATCCTCGTCCGGCAGGAAGCCGCCGGGCAGGCGCGTGAACAGGAAGACCATGCAACCGACGATGAGCAGGTAGACGAGGCCGGACCGCTTCCAGCCCCGTGCGGTGCGGCGCACGCCGTGCTGGTACTTCTCGGTGCCGCGGTCGAACTTGTCGTTGAACCAGCGGAAGAAACGGGCCAGCAGGCCGTTGCCTTCGTTCGCGCCTTCCTTGTGCGGCTTGAGGATGGTGGCGCACAGCGCCGGGGTCAGGATCAGCGCGACCAGCACGGAGAGCGCCATCGACGACACGATGGTGATCGAGAACTGGCGATAGATCACGCCGGTCGAACCGCCGAAGAACGCCATCGGCAGGAACACCGCTGAAAGCACCATGCCGATTCCGACCAGCGCGCCGCTGATCTCGTCCATGGACTTTCGGGCCGCCTGCTTGGGCGACAGGTGCTCCGTCTGGATCAGTCGCTCGACGTTCTCGACGACAACGATCGCGTCGTCGACCAGCAGGCCGATGGCCAGCACCATGCCGAACAGCGTCAGGGTGTTGATGGAGTACCCGAGCACCGACATGACGCCGAAGGTGCCGAGCAGAACCACCGGCACCGCGATCGTCGGGATCAGCGTCGCGCGCCAGTTCTGCAGGAACAGGAACATGACGAGAAAGACGAGCACGACCGCCTCGACCAGCGTGTGCACCACCTGCTCGATCGATAGGCGCACGAACGGCGTGGAGTCGTAGGGGAACGAAACCTTGACGTCCGAGGGGAAGTTCTTGGCGATCTTCTGGACTTCGGCCTTGACCGCGTCGACGGTATCGAGCGCATTGGCACCCGAGGCGAGACGCACGCCGAAGCCGGACGCGGGCTTGCCGTTGAACTGGGTGTCGAAACCGTAGAGCTCCGCGCCGAGCTCAACCCGCGCAACGTCGCGCAGACGCACGACCGCACCGCCCTGAGTGGAGCGCAGGCGGATGTTGCCGAATTCCTCAGGCGTCTGCAGGCGCGACTGGACCGAGACGGTGGCGTTCAGCATCTGCTCCTTGGGAGCAGGCAGAGCACCGATCTGGCCCGCCGAAACCTGTGCGTTCTGCGCGGTGATCGCCGTGGTGACATCGGCGATGGTCATGTCGTAGCTGCGCAGTTTCAGCGGATCGACCCAGATGCGCATGGCGTACTGGGTGCCGAAGATCTGCAGTTCGCCCACGCCGTTGATACGGCTGACAGGGTCCTGAAGCTGGCTGACGATGTAGTCCGAAAGGTCGTTCGCCGAATGGCTGCCGTCCTCGGAATAGATCGCGGTGACGAGCAGGAAGCTCGCGGCCGACTTCTGGACCTGCACGCCCTGGCGCTGCACTTCCTGCGGCAGCAACGGCGTCGCGGCCTGAAGCTTGTTCTGGACCTGGACCTGCGCGATGTCGGGATCGGTCCCCTGCTCGAAGGTCAAGGTGATGGTCACCGTGCCTGCCGAGGAGGACGAGGCCGAGAAGTAGCGCAGGTTGTCGATGCCCTTGAGCTGCTGCTCGATGATCTGCGTCGTCGTGCGCTCAAGCGTTTCCGCATCCGCGCCCGGATAGGTCGCCGCAATCGACACCGTCGGCGGTGCGATCTCGGGGAACTGGGCGACCGGAAGGCTGCGGATGGCGATGATGCCCGCCATCATAAGGACGATGGCGATGACCCATGCGAAGATGGGCCTGTCGATGAAATAGCGTGACATGGCGGGTTACTGCCCCTTGTTGGCAGGAGCGGCGGGCTTCGTGCCCTGCGCCGGCCCCTGACCCTGCGGCGCGACCGGCTTCACCGGCACGCCCGGACGCAGCATCTGAGCGCCATCGACCACGACCTTGTCGCCCGCCTTCAAGCCCGAGGTGACCAGCCAGGCGTCGCCAACCGTGCGCGGCGCGACGATGCTGCGCATCTCCAGCTTGTTCTGGGCGCCGATGACGAGCACCGTGGGGTTGCCCTTCTCATCGCGAGAGACGGCCACCTGCGGCACCAGCAGGCCGTTGGCCTTGCTCGCCTGCGCGAACTCGGCCCGCACGTACATGCCGGGCAGCAGAAGACCCTTCGGGTTCGGGAACTGCGCACGGATGATCTGGCTGCCGGTCGCCGGGTCGACAGTCACGTCGGTGAACTTGAGCACGCCTTCCTGCGGATACGTGCTGCCATCCTCCAGCTTGAGCTTGACCGCGACGTTGCCGCTGGCGCTGACGTCACCCGCGAGAAGCTGCTGGCGCAGGCGCAGGACGTCCGCGCTGGACTGCTGGATGTCGACGTAGATCGGGTCGAGTCGCTGGATCGTCGTCAGCGCATCGGCCTGCGACGCCGACACGAGCGCGCCGGTGGTGAAGGTCGAGCGACCGATGCGGCCGGAGATCGGTGCGCGGATGGTGGTGCGCGCAAGGTCTATCTGTGCCGAGCGCAGCAATGCCTGCTGGGCCGAGACGTCGGCGCGCGCCTGCTGGGCGCTGGTGACGGCATTCTCGTAATCCTGCTTCGAGATCGCGTTGATCTTGACCAGTTCGCCATAGCGCCGCGCCAGTGCCGCGCTGGATGCGATCGCCGCATTCGAGCGGGTCAGCGCCGCCCGCGCGTTCGCCACCGCCGCCTCGTAGGGCGCGGCATCGATGCGATAGAGCGGCTGCCCGGCCCGGACCTGGTCGCCCTCGGTGAACAGGCGCGCGACGATCAGGCCATTGACCTGCGGGCGTACATCCGAACTCTCGAACGCGGTGGTTCGCCCGGGCAGTTCATTCGAAAGCGAAACCGACTGCTCGCGAACCGTGACCACGCCGACCTCGGGCGGACCTGCGGGCGGCTGCTCCGCTCCGCCACCGCAAGCCGACAGGAACATTGCCGCCGCCAGTGCGATGGGTGAAGCAGCGAAGGCCGGGGGGGCGATCTTTTTCATGGAGCATTTCCGCCAAGAGGGTTAAAGCGTGAGTGAGCGTTCACTCATGATTCGCGCGACTGGTATTGCGTCGCAACATGGAATGCAAGCAGGGACTGGGAATGACAGACGAGAGTACAATGGATCGCCCCCGGGCGGCAAAGTCAGCTGCACGACGCCAACATTTGCTCGACACCGCGCGTAACCTTTTTGTCGAGCGAGGGTTCCATCAGACCGGAATGGCGCAGATTGCAGCCGCTTCCGGCATCGCCGTCGGCCAGATCTACCGCGACTTCGCCAACAAGGAGGCGATCATCGGCGCCATCTGCGAATCGGAGATCACCACCTGGCTGGACGAGGAAACCCTGAACGCCGCGGTGGCCTCCGACGATCGCGACGCCATCCTTGCCTGGATCGAGCGCATCGGTTTCGAAGAACCCGACTGCGACGACCGCCGCCTCATGTGCGAACTCCTTGCCGAAGCAGGCCGCAATCCGGCGATCAACCAGATGCACGCGAAAGTCGACGTGCGCCTTCGCGACAGCCTCGGCGCAGCGCTCGGGTCGCTTGCGCCCGCGGCGACACCGCAGCGCCATGCGACCGTGGCGGACTTCATCATCGCCATGTCCTGGGGCATGGTTGCGCTGCGCGAACTCTCTCCCGGCAGCGATCACGACACGTTGCACACCCGCATGGCGCAACTGCTGCGCCAGGAAGTGACCGCGCTGGAGGGTTGATCCGACCGCTTTACGATTACTGCGTCGCACAATCGATTGCGCCATTGAAATACTGCTCTTTTGATGCGCTGGACATTGTTTCGCGGTTGTATCATCCTGTCCTCAATGCTGGCCGAAATGGCTGCTCGAGAGGACTGGATGATGATCGAAAACAGTGAAGTCGATTCCGGCGAAAAGGCGATGATCCTGCTTCAGAGCCTGATCTGCTACCTGCGTGAGAAGAACGTGCTGTCGCGTGCCGACATCGAGGAACTGCGCGAGCGCGTGGAGACCCGAATCGCCGCCAGCGAACAGGCCCAGGCCTGCACCGCCGCCCTGGCAGCCGCAGCCGCGACCGAGATGCGTCAGCTCGACGACTATTGCGGCAAGACTTACGGCGGCAAGCACCGTCGCCGGGTGAACTGACTGGCGCCGATCGCGCGTTAGCATGAGCAGGCAGCCGTCAGGCCGGCCCCGTGCTGCCCCGGACGATCATTGCATGCGCCAGCATCAGCCGGAACGCCGGGTCCGCGCTGTTCTTGCGGAAGGCCGGGTCGACCAGAATATCCACTGCCGCGGCCGCCATTTCCGCGTTGGGCTGGCGAATTGTCGTGATCTGAGGCCATGCCGCGCGTGACGATGCCACATCGTCGAAGCCGCAGATCGACAAGGCATCCGGCACGGCGATTCCCCGTTTCATAGCCGTGATCATGGCACCGAGCGCCATGTCGTCGTTGCAGGCGAATATCGCGCTGGGCGCATCGGACAGGTCCAGTAGTGCTTCTCCGAGCTCCAGCCCGGAACGGAAGCTGAAATCGCCGCGCAGCACCGCGCGCTCATCCACCGGCAATCCTGCATGACCCAGCGCCGCGCGAAAGCCTTCCTCGCGCCGAGCCGAAGCACTATGGCTCTGCGGCCCCTGGATGAAGCCGATCCGCCGATGCCCCAGCGAGAGCAGGTATTCCGCCATCTCCCGCGCCGCCGCCCGATCGTCCATCCAGACCGCGCCCGAACTCGTCGGCGGGTTGGACGGAGCGATCAGGACATAGGGCACGCCGGCCTCGGTGAAGATCTCCAGCAGTCCGCCATCGTCGCAAATCGGCGGAGCGACGATCGCGCCGTCCAGCCGCAGCCCGGAAAGGCTGCCCCGCACATGCTCCTGCCAGCCCGGACGGCCGAGATCGACCGGCTCGACGACGAGGTGATAGCTGCGTTCCCGGCATTGCAGCAGGGCGCCGTGCTGGACTTCGGCGGCGTAGCCGGAGACCGGGTCGTCGATGAACAGGCCGAGCAGGTAGGAGCGCGAACTCGACAGGCTGCGGGCGAAGGCGTTGGGGCGGTAGTTCAGTTCGGCGACGACGCGCTGCACCGCCTCGCGGATTTCAGGGCGGACATGGTCCTCGCCGTTGATGACCCGCGAGACGGTCTTGGGGGAGACTCCGGCGCGGGCGGCGACATCCTTGATGGTGACCGTCTTCATGGCCGATTCTCCCGGAAAACTGCCGCAAATCCGGCGATCAGAAGGTAGCAGGCGGCGGGAACGACCAGCGATGGGAGCAGCCCCGCCCCGTCGGCCACCATGCCTGTCAGGACGGGCACCAGAGCCCCGCCGACCACCGCCATGCACAGCCACATCGAGGCGACGGGCGCCGCGCGGGCGTCCTCCGGCAGCGCCATGGCGTAGATCGTCGGGTACATGATCGCGTTGCATAGCCCCACCGCGACCAGCATTACAGAGCCCGCAACACCCGGGCACCCAACGGCACCCAACGTGCACACAACGGCACCAAGCGACACACAAAGCAGCATCCGCGCCTCCGAAACGCGCCGCATGATCCATGCACCGGCAAAACGCCCGACCATCGCCCCGCCCCAGTAGAGCGCTACGAGCTGCCCCGCCGTCACCGCACTCACGCCGAGGCGGTCAGGCCGCATCAGGACGCTGGGAAGCAGCCCGCCAATGGTCACTTCCGCGCCGACGTAGACGAAGATCGCCGCCGTCCCCCAGCGCAGCCGCCGCGATTCGGAGAGCACGCTGAACAGTCGGTGCGTCGGCACGAAGCCCTCGCCGGTGTGCTTCGTCTCCAGCGCCTTGCGGTGGCGGGCATAGGCGAGCGCCAGCACGGCGGTCACCAGCGCGGTCAGGACGAACGGCAGCGTCGCTGCGGGTCGCCACTCATGGCCCCGCTCGACCTGCGCCAGCAGCAGCGGCGCGCTCACCAGCGGCCCGGCAACGGTGCCCAGCGAGTTGAAGCCCTGCAGCAATGTCAGCCGCCGCGCCGCGCCGCGCGAAGGACCGATGACGGTGACCACGGTGTTCGACGCGATCTGCAGGAAGGTCTGCCCGCCCGAGAGCAGCAGCAGAGCGCCGAGCACCAGCGCGAAGGACAAGCTCCCCTGCGCAACCGCCAGCGCAGCGCAGCCCGCCGCCATCACCGCCAGCCCCGCCGCGATCGCGCGGATGTAGCCGGCCGCGACGATGAAGGCGGTGATCGGCAGCGCGAACAGCAGATAGCTTGCGTGGAAGGCCAGTTGCACCAGAAACGCTTGCGTGTAGTCGAGCGCCAGCATCAGCTTCAGTTGCGGCACCAGCAGGCTCACCGACGAGGTCAGGAACCCGCCGATGAAGAACACCCCCACCGACAGCCGGAACAGCAGCGTAGGCGCATCGGTTTTTTCCAAGGAAGTCGGGGCCTTCGCCATCAGGGCTGTCATCTCTGCCGGGCATCCTTACCGCGCTTGCCGCTATCCGGAAAGCTACCGTGTTTTGGCGCCATCCTTGACATCGATGTCAGAAACAATGTTGACAACGTTGTCAAGCTTTGGTCTACGAGGCGCCGGAAAGCAGCGAAGGTCTGCTTCAGGGAGAGAGAGATGACCAGGAACGCGCTTATCGCAAGCACTGCGCTCGCGGCCGCACTCTGCATGACCGCCACCGCCAAGGCCCAGGACGCCGCTCCGCAGGCTGCCGCGCCGCAGGCGTCCGACGGTGACATCATCGTCACCGCCACCCGCCGCGAGACGACGCTGCAGTCCACCCCGATCGCGGTTTCCGCCTTCGGCCAGGCGCAGCTCGACAAGCAGCAGGTCAAGGACGTGACCGACCTCGCCCGCTTCGTCCCCTCGCTGCAGTTCAACCAGCAGGGCGACCAGTCGGCGGTGCTCCTCACGCTGCGCGGCATCGGCAACGACAGCGCCTATACCGAAGTGGCCGACCCCGAAGTCGCGATCTACGTCGACGGCATCTATTCGCCGCGCTCGCAGGGCGCATCGGTGCTGATGTACGACATGGAGCGCGTCGAAGTGCTGCGCGGCCCGCAGGGCACGCTGTTCGGCCGCAACGCCACCGTCGGCGCGCTCAGCCTGATCTCGGCCAAGCCGAAGCTGGGCGTGTTCGAGGGAAACGTCGAAGTCGTCGGCGGCAACTACGACCGCTTCGGCATTCGCGGCGCGATCAACATCCCGATCACCGACACCCTGGCCGCGCGCGTCGCCTTCGTCTCGGACCGGCACGACGGTTACGCCGACTACCAGCCCGCGCCCGACATTGAAGGCATCAACAAGTCGGCCTTCGTCACCAGCGGCAAGAAGTATTACGCCGCCGACCAGAAGTCGCTGCGCGGCTCGCTCCTCTGGCAGCCGAGCGACAAGTTCAGTTGGAACCTCTCGGCAGAGGGCTTCTGGGACACCGGCGCTCCGGTCATCGGCCTGATGCAGACGCCGCGCGCAGGCACCAAGCGCTGGTCCACCCTGTCCGACACCGCGCCCGACACCGACCGCTATTCGGCCGCCGTGCGCAGCACGATGAACTACGACATTACCGACGGCATCCAGCTGAGCTACATCGCCGGCTGGTCGCGCATCGGCGGCTCGACCCAGACCGACGCCGACGCGGGTGCCCTGCCCCCGACCGGCGAAGTGGACGCCAGCGGCAACGACCTCCCACTCGGCGCCTTCGGCGAGAACCGCACGCTGTCCTCTCGCTATGATTTCCAGAGCCACGAAGTGCAGCTGAAGTCCTCGGGCGAACAGACCTTCGACTGGATTCTGGGCGCCTACTACAGCCACGAGAAGAACCGCATCCGCTTCGATATCGACCAGCGCAACGGCTACCGCGACGGCACCTTCAGCTGGGCGGGCAGCTTCATTCAGGCCAACCGCCAGATCGATTCGCGCGCGGCGTTCGGTCAGGTCGTGTGGCACGCCACCGACGCGATCCGCGTCACCGGCGGCCTGCGCTACACCTCCGACAAGAAGGAGGATATCGGCGGGCGCAACGTCACGTTCTCGGGCGATGGCTGCACCCCTGCGGACAGCGCGCCGGGCGGCGCCTGTCAGGCGGGCATCTTCGGCGCCTATCCGGGCGCCACCGCCGAGGAACTGGTGAACCTGCTGCCGGGCTTCTCGATCTCCAGCAACGACGTGAAGGGCAAGTGGAACAAGCTGACCTACCTCGCCCGCCTCGATGCCGATCTGGCCGAGGACGTGCTGGGCTATGCCAGCATCAGCACCGGCTTCAAGTCGGGCAACATCCAGGACAACGCCGGGCTGACCGATCCGGAAACGCTGACCAACTACGAAGTAGGCCTCAAGAGCCGCTTCCTCGACCGCATGATCACCCTGAATCTTGCCGCCTACTACAGCGACTTCAAGGGCTATCAGGTCAATCAGGCCGTCACCTTCCGTGACGACGAGGGCAACGTGGTGCGCAGCCAGATCGTGACCCAGAACGCCAAGGGCGCGACCGCCTACGGCCTCGAAGCCGAACTGACCGCGAACTTCTCGCCGAACGATCGCCTGCAGTTCTCGGGCACGCTTCAGAAGACCAAGCTGGACGATCTGGAGAGCGTCGACGGGCGGCTCTACGATGGCGGCAAGGCCTCCTCGATCGTGCAGCTCAAGGGCAACGAGCTGGCCCACGCGCCGCGCTTCTCGGCGACCGCCAGCTACGAGCACGATTTCGTGATGGCGAGCGGCGCGACGATCACCCCGCGCCTGACCACGCATTACGAAACCGCCAGCTGGCTGAGCTACTTCAACGGCGACGCCAACCCCTTCGTCAACGCCAACGACCCGGCCGACAACATGCCGAACCGGGGCACCAACGGCACCGACTGGGACCGCCAGAAGGCCTACTTCCGCTCCGACGCCTCGCTGCGCTTCACCTCGGCGGACCAGAAGTATTCGGTCGAGGCGTTCGTCATGAACATCGAGGACAAGAAGATCCGCACCAACGCCAGCGCCTTCGGCACGCCGCGTTACGACCCGGTGTTCCTGTCCAACCTGCAGGCACCACGCACATGGGGCGTGCGGGCGAAGGCCAGCTTCTGATTCTTCACCCCCATCCCTCCTCCCTCTCCACCCGCTCAGGCTGAGCTTGTCGAAGCCCCCGAGGCTGGGCGCTGTGCTCCCATCCTTCGACAAGCTCAGGATGAGCGGTGGGAATGGGGAGAGGTCGGAAGGAAGGCACCAGCCCCCCCGGTGACCCCGCGCGCCGCCCCTCCTCCGCGAGTGCGCGCGGTCACCCCGGGCGGCGGCGGGGCAAACATGCCCGCCGCCGCCCCTCCCCGGCCACGTTCGGCCATGATCGCGACCCAATCATCAGGTAAGGACGCCCTATGACCGCCGCCTCACGTATCTCCCTCGCCGCCCTTGCCGTGAGCCTGCTCGCCGCGCCGCTGGCGGCGCAAGACCAGCAGCCCCCCGCCTCGATCGCGCACCCGGACCTCTGGCCGCAGGTCAAGGCCCAGCCGCAGCGCGATCCGGCAGTGGAGAAGCGCGTCGAGGCCCTGATCAAGGCGATGTCGGTCGAGGACAAGGTCGGCCAGCTGATCCAGGTGGACATCGGCTCGATCACCCCCGCTCAGGTTCGTGAGACGCGGATCGGCTCGGTGCTGAACGGCGGCAACTCCGGCCCTTACGACGACGAATACGCCCCGCCCGCCAAGTGGCTGAAGCTGGCAGACGAATACTACGACGCCTCGATGGCCGCTCCCGGACCCAAGATCCCGATCATCTGGGGCACAGACTCGGTCCACGGCAACAACAACATCGTCGGCGCCACTCTCTTCCCGCACAACATCGGCCTCGGCGCCGCGCGCGACCGCGACCTGATCCGCGAGATCGGCAAGGTCACCGCGCTGGAGACGGCGGCGGCGGGGCTCGACTGGACCTTCGCCCCCACCCTCGCGGTGGTGCAGGACGACCGCTGGGGCCGCACCTACGAAAGCTACTCCGAGGAACCCGAAGTCGCCGCCGACTATGCCGGCGCGATGATCGAGGGCGTGCAGGGCAAAGTCGGCAGCAAGGACTTCCTCGCCCCCGACCGCCTGATCGCCACGACCAAGCACTTCCTCGGTGACGGCGGCACCGGCGGGCGCGACCAGGGCGACACGCGCGTCTCCGAACAGGTGCTGCGCGACGTGCATCTCGGCGGCTACCCCGCCGCGCTCGAGGCGGGGACGCAGTCGGTCATGGCCAGCTTCTCCAGCTGGAACGGCGAGAAGATGAGCGGCGACAAGTCGCTCCTGACCGACGTGCTCAAGGACCGCATGGGCTTCGATGGCTTCGTGGTAGGCGACTGGAACAGCCACGGGCAGGTCCGGGGCTGCTCGAACGAGGACTGCGCGGCTGCGATCAACGCGGGCCTCGACATGTTCATGTATTCCGGCCCGGCGTGGAAAGACCTCTACGCCAACACCCTGCGCGAAGCGAAGGACGGCACCATCTCCGCCGCGCGCCTCGACGACGCGGTGCGCCGCATCCTGCGCGTGAAGCTGCGCTCGGGCACCTTCGACCGGGGCCGCCCGTCGAGCCGCGCCTATGCCGCGAAGTTCGCCAACATCGCCTCCCTCGCCAACCGTGCCGTCGCACGCAAGGCGGTGCGCGAGTCCATGGTGCTGCTCAAGAACGAGGGCGTGCTGCCGCTCAAGCCCACCGCCAATGTCCTCGTCGCGGGCGCGGCGGCGAACAGCATCAGCCAGCAGGCGGGCGGCTGGTCGATCACCTGGCAGGGCATCGACGTGCCCAACTCCGCCTTCCCCAACGCCCAGTCGATCTGGAAGGGCATCGAGGAAACCGTGAAGGCGGGCGGCGGCACCGCGACGTATGCGCCGGACGGCCAGTTCGCGAAGAAGCCGGATGTGGCCATCGTCGTCTTCGGCGAGAAGCCCTATGCCGAATTCAAGGGCGACATCCCCAACCTCGAATACAGCCCCGGCGACAAGCACGACCTCGACATTCTGCGGGGGTTCAAGGCGGCGGGCATTCCGGTGGTTGCGGTATTCCTCTCGGGCCGCCCGCTATGGGTGAATGCGGAAATGAACGCCTCCGACGCCTTCGTCGCGGCGTTCCTGCCGGGCAGCGAGGGCGGCGGCGTCTCCGACGTGCTGTTCGCGGGCAAGGACGGCAAGCCGAAGTTCGATTTCCACGGCAAGCTCAGCTTCTCGTGGCCCAAGCGCCCGGACCAGTACGTGCTCAACCGCCGCGATCCGAACTACGATCCGCTGTTCCCCTTCGGTTACGGCCTGACGTATGCGGCTCCCGGCAAGGTCGGTACACTCGACGAATCGCGCCCCGCCGGGCTGGAGCAGGCCACGCCCACCACCTTCTTCGAACGTGGCCAGACCCCACCGGGCTGGGAGATCGCCGCCGAGGGCGTGCGCCAGTCGGGCGTCGACCACCGCGCGCAGGAGGACGCCAAGCGCCTGACCTTCACCGGAGCAGGCAGCGTCGCGTTCACCGCCCCGCGCCCCTTCGACCTCTCGCGCGAAAGCAACGGCGAGATCAGCCTCGTCTTCGAGTACCGGCTGGAGGGCAAGCCCTCGGGCACCTTGTCGGCCGGGTTCCTCAGCGGCGGCAAGCTGGCGAGCGTGCCGGTCACCGACGCCCTCTCGGCCACGGCGCCGGGCCAGTGGGGCCGCCTCGCCATCCCGCTCAAGTGCTTCGCCGCGCGCGGCGCGGACATGACGAGCGTCACCGCGCCGCTGGTGCTGAAAGCCACCGGCGCGGCGGACCTCAGCGTCTCGGACGTGAAGCTGGACTACGTCTCGATGCCGATGACCCAGTGCGGCGACGAGAAGTAAAACCTCCTCACGCCGCGCGGCGTTCGCGCCTTACGCTCGTCTCGTAGAGCGCGAAGAGGTCGGCGAAGTGATCGTCGCTGGTGCGGGCGGGTTGCGGGCGATGCTCGCGCTCGAACAGCACCTCTATGATCGCGCGGGCCGCTGCCGCCGGGTCGCAGGCGGTGTAGGTGATACCGCCCCCGTTCGCGGCATGATCGACCGCGCCGCCCTCGTCCGGGACCACGATCGGCACGCCGCTGGCGCGGGCCTCGGCGGCGACCATGCAGAAGGTCTCCGCCTCGCTGCCGTGGACGAGCGCGTCGGCGCTGGCGATGACCCGCGCGAAAGTATCCGGGTTGCGCTCCGGCTCAAACAGACGGACGTGCGGGTTGCCAGCGATGTGCTTGAGCACCGTGCGCTGCTCGCGCCCCTCGCCGAACAGCACGAAGCCCACCGGCCGATCGCGCGAGACCGAGGCCACCGCGTCGAGCACCAGCGGCCAGCGCTTTTCCGCCGCCAGTCGGCCGACGCCCAGCAGCAGGCGTGCGTCTTCGGGCAGGTCGCAGGCGGCCAGCAACTGCGCGCGCAGGGCCGGATCGCGGTTCTGCGGCGAGAAACGGCCGGGCTGCACGCCCATCGGCACCGTCACCGTATTGGCGACGCCCCCGTCCGCCAGCCGCCGCGTCAGGCTGGAATTGGCGCAGACGACATGGTCGAAGCTGCGGCTGTGGCGGCGCAGGTGGTCCCAGTAGACCGAGAACTGCCAGTCGATCGTGCGCCGCGCGAAGACCTGCCCGAACCAGCGATAGGCATAGGCGGAAAGCGGGTCGGCATGCATGATCATGCTGCGCGGCGCATCGCCTGCCCAGTCGGCGACGAGACGCGCACTGCGCCATGGCGAGGCGGCCTCGACGAAATCCGGCTGCAGTTCGTCAAGCGCGGCATGAAGCTGCGGCGCCGAGGCGAAGTACCAGTACTTGCGGTCGAGCGGGAAGCGCGGGTTCTTCAGGGTGATGATGCGTGCATTGGGGCCGCGCTCGATCACCGCGTCCTCGTCTCCCGGCGCGAGGATGATGATCTCATGGCCCAGCGCCGCGCCGATGCGCAGCTTCTGCTCCACGTATGTGCGAACGCCGCCGCCCTTGGGCGTGTAGAAGGCGCAGACATCCACGATCCGCATGGCGAGCCCCTTACTTTGACGCGAGCGGGGCGACGCCAAGCCCGCGGCGGTAGTTCATCACAATGGAGATCGTCTTCGGCCCGCTGCCGACGCTGGCGCTGGCCTTCTCGGCGCTCGGCTTGCTCCAGCTCAGTTTCGGATTGCCCGCAAAGCCGATGCCGTCGATGCGCCAGCCGAACTTGCGGTTGCCATCGCGGTCGTGGAGCAGGCTCACCGCGTATTCGCCGGGGCCGGGCACGCGCACGCAGAGGCGAACCGGGCCGCTGGCGGGGACCGGCACCTCGACGCGGCGGAAGGTCTTGCCCGCGCTCACCAGCACGTTGTCGTCGGCGAGGAAGTCCGTGTTGTTGGCCGGGTAGACCTCCAGCTTGAGGGTGCCGATGCGGTCCTTCAGGCCCTTCACCTGCACTTCGAAGGAGGAGCCCGTCTCGTCCGACCGGCAGCGGCCCTCGGCCTTGCCGAGATCGGGCGTGGAGGGAATGATCGCAGCATTCGCCAGCATCAGCAGGGACAGGATCACGGGCGTTTCTCCGGATTGGCGAGGTCGTTGAAGGCAATGAGCGCGCCCAGCACGAGGTGCGCGGCGGTGATCAGCCCGGCCATCAGCGCCATGAGCGTGCCGATGTCGCGCTCCTCGCCCAGCACCACCACGGTGATGCCTGCGAAGAGCAGGTCCTTGTTCGGCACCAGCGGCAGGCGCGACACGAGCAGGCGCAGGGTCGACAGGTAGAGCCACCAGCTCAGCGCGACATCGGGCAGGACGATGTGCCACAGCAGCGCGAGGAACACGGTCGAGACGACGATGCGCGCCAGATGGACGCGGGTGATCATCCAGAGGTCATCGCGCGAGAGGCTGAAGACCTTGCGGCGGAAGGCCATGGCGCCCAGCGAGATCGCAAGAATGACGCCCAGCGATCCCGTCAGCAGGCGCCCGTCGATGCCCAGCTTGTCGAAGCCGAGCGAAGGCACCGCGAAGACCAGCAGCGCCATCGTCACCACGTTGCCGGTGACGGCGGAGAGGATCGACACGTCCTTGACCGTGCCGAACGGGGCGGCGGTCAGCGTGACCCGGCTGCGCGCCCAGGTATAGAAGTACGCCTCGCCCAGATAGCCGAGCAGCAGTTCGTTGTAGATCTTCTTGCGCAGCAGCGCGAGCACGCCGCTGCCCGGAATGCGCCACAGCTTCCAGTAGATCAGCCACTCGCTGGCGGGCGTGATCAGGTAATACCCCGCGAAGATCAGCCAGAAGCCCGGCGATGTCGGGATCATCTGCGGCAGGCGGCGCAGCTCGACGCTGTTCGTCTCGTGCAGCACGGCGGCGATCACCGCCAGCGACAGCAGGATGGAGAACACCGCATTGCGCCCGCGCTTCGCGGTGCGATCCTGAGGGGTCAGCGCAATGGTCGCCAGATCGACGCCGTCTGCAGTAGCGGCCACGGTTGCAGATTGAGACAAGGACATCTCCGGGATGACAGTCACTGGGAGCGCCGCAGCGACCGGCAGGGCGCCAGCGTACTGAGGGCAAGGTCGCGGCGACGCTCGGCCTCGCGGCGCGAGGCGACCGCGCGCATGAGATCGAGGTAGCGGCGCGCGGCGCCTTCGAGTTCGTAGTGCGCGGCGACGGTGCGGGCGCGCTCTGGGTCGCCGCGCAAGTCGCGCAGGGCGGCGATCCCTTGCGCGAAGCCGTCCTGACAGCGCGTGGGGACCATCAGGCCGGTGCGGCCGTGGTCGATGAGGCTCGCCATACTGACGCAGCAGTCGGTGGCAAGGATCGGCATCCCCGCCGCCAGCGCTTCGACCACGACGCCGGGCAGGCCCTCGTAGTCGGAACTGAGCAGCAGCGCGTCATGCTCGGCCAGCAGCGCGTCGATCGTCGCGACATGGCCGAGAAACGCGACCTGTCCGGCGATGCCCAGCGAACCGGCGAGCGCTTCGAGAGGACCGCGCTCGGGGCCTTCCCCGGCGATGGTCAAGCGATCCTCGGCGCGGGCTCCGGCGGCGAAGGCGCGCAGCATCAGCGAAAAGTTCTTCTGCGGGGCGAGACGTCCCGCCGCGAGGTAGCGCATACCCCATGCGGACGGCGTGCGCCGCTCGATCCGACCCAGCTGGATCAGGCGGCGGCGATTGAGGATCGGATTGGCGATGACCTCGACCTGACGCGGCTCGGCCAGCATGCATTCGCGCACTTCGCGCCGCATCGGCTCGGACAAGGCGACCAGCGAATCGAACAGGCCGCCTTGCGCGCGCAGCCAGGCGCCATAGCCCCGGCGCATCGGTGCGGACATGTCGGGACGCTGCAGGGCATTGCTGATCTTGAGCAGCATCGGCGGCGCGTGGTGTCCCAGCAGCAGCTTCATCGCCGCGCCGATCACCGCGTAAGTATTGCCCGGACAGAACAGCACGTCGGCGCGACGCTCGATCAGGAAGCTGTAGAGCGTGTGGACCATCCACGGCGTGCGCCACGATGCGGTAGGCAGGCGCGTGGGCAGGCTCCAGTAATCGAGCGCAGGCGCACTGCACAGGCCCGCGCCGCCCGGTCGGCCGAGCACCACGGTCACCTCATGCCCGGCCTCGCGCCATTGCGCAGCCAGGCCCAGGGCGACGCGCTCGACACCGCCCGGCTCAAAGCTGTGAATGGGGATCGCGATGCGCAATGGGTCCTGCATGTCCTTCGACGCCGCCAGCCGTCTGGTTTCGCAGGCCCTCTATGAGCGGGTCATTTCGGGTTTGTGACGGTCATGCGGCCCGTCATGCGGTGGACACGCCAGCGACTTCGAAACGTCTCCGAACTGACTGCAGGGCGTCAGAATAGACGCGCAGATGCTGCGCCGCACAAACCCAAGATCACGGGTTGCTCAACAGGGGGTTCACCAAGCCATGCGCGCCATTTCGATCCGCCGTATCTGCGTCCTCGGCACCAGCCTCGTGGCGATCGCCGCGAGCGCTCCGGCCTTCGCGGACGAGGCAGCCGACGCCGCCGCTGATTACGACACTGCAGACGCCATCGTCGTCACCGGCCAGCGCACCACCTACAACAACGCCGCGCTCGACGAGACGCTGATCGACGACAAGTCGCCGATCGCCTCGGCCATCGACCTCATCGGCACCCTGCCCGGCGTGCAGGTGAACGAGGGCGACGCCTTCGGCTTCGACGACTGGTCGACCACCTACTCGATCCGCGGCTACCAGACCAACCTCGACACCCAGCAGGTCGGCCTGACCATCGACGGCCTGCCCAACGGCGGCTCGGGCTACGGCGGCGGCTCCAAGGCCAACCGCTTCATCGACACCGCCAACATCGGCACCGTCGAGGTGTTCCAGGGCACCGCAGACATCGCCTCGCGCTCGAACGAGGCGCTCGGCGGCACCATCAACTTCGTCACCGCCGACCCCATCGACGACATGCGCGTGCGCCTGCAGGGCTCGGTCGGCGACTTCGATTCCAGCCGCTACTATGGCCGCTTCGACACCGGCCTGATCGGCGGCGTCGCGAAGGCGTGGTTCTCCTACGGCCACCAGCAGGCGACCGACTGGATGGAGGGCTCGGCCAGGAACCACCGCGACAACTTCGCGATGAAGTTCATCGTCGATACCCCCGTGAAGCTGACCGGCTACGCCAGCTACGACGATGCGTTCGAAAGCAACTACGACCAGATCTATTCGCAGGCGCAGTACGACACCGGCGCCTACACCGACGGCCTCGTCGGCGTGTGGACCGGCGTGCCGGTGGCCGACCAGCAGTACCGTCAGGTCTGGAACACCAAGCGCAAGAACTTCTTCGCCTACCTGAAGGCCGAGACGAAGATCGCCGATGCCATCGATCTCAAGGCCTCGGTCTACTATCACGACATGGCCGGGCGCGGCGACTGGGCGCCGCCCTACATCGTCAACGTCGGGCAGGACACCTCGGGCGTCCAGACCGAGATCGACGGCACCACCACCGTCCGGGGCACGCCCGCATGGTGGGCGACGCTGCCCGCCGGCTCGGGCACGCCGACCTACTTCGCGACCAACGCCGCCGGCCAGATCGTCGCCCCGACCGCAGCAGGCGCGATCCAGCAGCAGTCCTACCGTCACACCCACTACCGCAAGGACCGTCTCGGCGGCACTCTCGACGGTGCCTGGAACATGCAGTTCGGTGCCTTCGAGAACACCCTGCGCGGCGGCGTCTGGTACGAGGACACCCACCGCCGCGAATGGCGCGACTGGCACCACGTGACCGACACCAGCGTCGGCCCGGCCTATGATGCGACGCCCTACTGGACCCAGTACGACCGCAAATATCCCCAGACCACCTTCAAGTGGTATGCCGAGGATCAGGTGCAGTTCGGCCCCGTCACCGCGAACTTCGGCGTCAAGCAGTTCATCAACCACCTCGACCGCACCGACCTGTTCGGCGAAAGCGCCGACGTCAGCGTCAAGTCGAAGTCGAAGGTCCTGCTCTCGGGCGGTATCCAGGTCGAACCGATGACCGGCCTCGACCTGTTCGGCGGCTACTCGGAGAACTTCAAGGCGCTCTCCGACACCCTGCTCGAATACAGCGAGGACGCCTTCTCCAGCATCAAGCCGGAAACCGCCGAGAACTGGGAGGCCGGTGCGCGCTACGAAAGCGGCGTCCTTCGCGCCTCGGCCACCTGGTTCAAGAGCAAGTTCTCCAACCAGGTGATCTTCGTGCCGAGCAATTCCTCGGCCGGGCCTGACTACCTGAGCGAAGGCGACGGCAGCTTCTTCAACGCGGGCGGCATCGATTCCGAGGGTTTCGAACTGCTTGCAAGCGTCCGTCCCGTCACCGGCCTGACCCTCTACGGTTCGTATACCCACATCGATGCCAAGTATCGCGGCACCGGCAATGCCGAACTGGACGAGGAACAGGGCGTGACGGCGGGCAATCGCGTCGCGGGCATTCCCAAGGACATGTGGGTGCTCTCGGGCACGTACAACTACGGTCCCGTCACGCTGGGCCTCACCGGCAAGTACACCGGCAACCGCTTCGTCGATGCGGACAATGCATGGGTCGCGAAGAACTACTTCATGACCGACCTCTCGGTGGCGGTGAAGGGCGAGGGCCTGACCGACAGCCTCAAGGACCTGCAGTTCGCCCTCAACATCACCAACCTCACCAACGAGAAGTACATCGGCGGCATCTCGGGCAACTACGCCTTCCTCGGCGCGCCGCGCACGATGGTCTTCAGCGTAACCGCCGACTTCTGACGGTAGCGCGAGAGGACGGGTCGGCGTTCGGGGGGACGCCGGCCCGTCCTTTTCCTTTTCAAGCAAGCACACGAAAACACAGGATAGCCCGCCATGACCACGCTTCGCACCCTTGAGGTATCCCGCCGCGCCCTCCTCGCCGGCATGGCCGGGGGAGCGGCGATCATGGCGCTACCCATTTCAGCCCTCGCCGCTGCGGCCGCGAACCCGGTGTTCCGCCACGGCGTCGCCGCCGGTGACCCCGACGCTTCGAGCGTGGTGCTCTGGACCCGCGTGACCGCGCCCACGGCTACCGACGTGCAGTGGGAACTCTCCGACAGCCCCGCCTTCGCGAAGATCCTGAAGTCGGGCACCGTGCGCACCGATGCGGAGCGCGACTTCACCGTCAAGGCGCTGGCCACCGGCCTCCCGGCGGGCGGCACGTTCTTCTACCGCTTCCGCATTGGGCCAAAGCCGACGGCGGCGGTCTCGCCGATCGGCCGCGCCCGCACCCTGCCCGCAGGCCGGGTCGACACGCTGGGCATCGCCCTCGCCTCGTGCTCCAACTACGCCTTCGGCTTCTTCAACGCCTACGACGCGATCGCGAAGGACCCCGCGATCGACTTCGTGCTCCACACCGGCGACTACATCTACGAGTACGGCGGCAAGGACGGCTGGGGCGAGAGCATCGCCCGCACCATCGGCCGCGAGCACGCCCCCGCGCACGAGATCGTCACCCTCTCCGACTACCGCACCCGTCACGCGCAGTACAAGACCGACGCCGGATCGCTGGCGATGCATGCGCAGCACACCCTGCTCGCCTGCTGGGACGACCACGAGAGCGCCAACAACCCCTGGACCGGCGGCGCCCAGAACCACCAGCCCGAAACCGAGGGCGACTGGGCCACGCGCCGCGCCGCCTCGATCCGCGCCTATTACGAATGGATGCCGGTGCGCGAACCGGAATGGCTGGCGGTCAAGGGCCGCACCCGCATGCAGTTCTGGCGCGCCTATCGCTTCGGCGACCTCGCCCTGCTGCACACGCTGGAAACCCGCCACACCGCGCGGGCACAGCAGATCGACTACCTCGACCACGCGCAGGAGATCGTCGATGACGCCTCGGCCGCGAAGTTCAAGCGCGATGTCCTCGGTGCCCCGAACCGCCCGCTGATCGCGCCCGAACTGGAAGCCGACCTCGAAGCCGCGCTCGCGCGGTCGGTGAAGGACGGCCAGCCCTGGCGCGTGATCGGCTGTCCGATGGTGATCGGCCGCCTCGACGTTCCCGACATGATCAAGCTGGGCGTGCTGCCCGACCCCTTCCCCAAACTCGCCGCCGCGAAGTCCAAGGAGGAACTGGCGAAGCTGGCCGCCGATCCGCACGTCTCGCTGGCATGGCGCGGCCGCTGGAACCTGCCCGACTACACCGACGCCTGGGGTGGCTACCCCTGGGCGCGCGAGCAGTTCTACGCCCTGTCGCGCCGCGCGGGCGCAGGCGACCTGGTGTTCCTGTCAGGCGACAGCCACAGCTTCTGGACCAACGACCTCGCCGACGCTCAGGGCCGCCCGGCGGGCATCGAGTTCGGCACCTCGGGCATCTCCTCACCGGGAGACTTCATGGACAGCGGCTTCGGCGAGGACATGGCGCGCAAACTGGACAAGGCCTATGCCGACCACATGCCCGAGGTCGTGTGGACCGACAACATGCACCAGGGCTACGTGCGCATGCAGTTCGGCCGCGAGACCGGCACCGCCAGCTTCGTGGCGGTCAGCACCGTCCTCTCGCGCGACTACACGACCAGCGTGATCCGCAAGGACGACTTCCGCCGCGACGGCGCGCACGTCCGCTTCGCCTGACCTGATCCATGCACGAGGCCGACCGGCATGGGCGGGGGCTTACCCCTCGCCCGTGTCGGTGCGTGTCTGTTTTCGACAAAAGGGTAAATGGCGGAGCGGGAGGGATTTTCATCTAATTACTTAATGTATTGATAAAATTACTATTTACTTAATCCAAATAATCCATTCCCCAAACATATTCCCACAAACACTCTGAGCACCACCATTAGCCCGGGATAATAGCGATCTTGTTCCGAACTACCTATGATATCCAGAGGATATTGAACGGGTTCATTTACACCCATAGGGAACCTGCCGCGATGAAGGGCATGCATCGCGGCAGTCAGCAATTTTCAATCGCCACTCGCAGCTGCCTTAGGAGGCGTTGACAAATTGGCGGGTCCACAGTCGGATTGAGACGATGTGGATGA